>CAZJRV010000024.1:0-16866 GCA_964548235.1 uncultured Verrucomicrobiota bacterium | reverse complement strand
GCGTCAATTGGCGGCTTCATTGGCGGCGGCTTCCAGTTTGGCGGCGGCTTCCTTCAACGGCTGCTCCATTGCGGCGGGGTTCTCCTGTGCGGCGGCTTGGGTGAGTGCCTTGGCAGCTTCATCGAGCGGGGCTTGGGCGTCATCGGCTTTGGCCTCCTTGGCGTCTTGCTTGATTTCAGGGATTTTTTCCTTGGCCAGTTGGGCGGCGGCGGCGGCAAGTTGCTGCTCGTTCATCGGCCCGGCGGGGTTCTGAGGCAGGGGGTCTTTCAGTGCCTCTGCGAGTTGCTGTTGTTCCTTGGCGGCGTCTTCTAAATTCTGGTTGGCATTTTGCAGGGATTGCTCGGCAATGTTTTCGAGTTCCTCGCGCATCACGGGATTGTTGGCCAGTTCCGCTTCCAAATCCTTGAGGGCCTCGGCGGGCGGCTTGTTGGCGAGGTCCATCAGGCGCTCGATCATGGCGTATTGTTGGTCGAGCGCTTCCTTGATGCCGAGCGCTTCCTCCTGCGCGCGCAGGGCGGCGCGGGTGTCGGCGATTTCGGGCCGGCCTTCCTCAAGGTTTTTGTAATGTTCGGCGAGTTGGGACAAGTTGGCGGCGAGTTGCTTTTGCGCCTTGGCGGCGGTCTCGAGGGACTGCTGCTGATCCGCGGGCTTGGGGTTGGCGGTGGATTCCTCAAGGGCATTGGCGGCATCGCGTGGTGGATTCTGCAACATCGCAACGGCGTCGTCGCCATCGCGTGCACGTTCGCGGCCCTTTTGATTGGCGAGGTCCTGCCGGTTGGCATCGCGGCGCAGGTCTTGCTGCAACTGGGCGACGCGGTCGTTGAGTTTCTTTTGCTGGTCGAACAATTTCTTGGCCTCGTCGGGCTTGGCGTTTTGGTCTTCCTTCACCTCGTCGGCGAGTTCGGCGGTGGATTTTTCCATGCCCTTGGCCTGGGCGGCAAGGTGCTCAAGCCTTTCGCTGAGGCCGGGCGCGGCGATGCGCAATGCCTTGCGAGCAGCATCCAGTTCGTCGGCAGAAAGCTTTCGCGCGCCGCTGATGGTGCCTTGAATTTCGTCGAGCGGCTTGTCCACGGACTTCAAAGTGCGTGGTTTGTCCGCGGCGGATGCCATCAGGACGCCGACGAGCAGCGTGATGGTGGCCATGTGCAGGTTGAGGATACGTTTCATGGCTTTGGATAACATACTACTCTTTCTTGGATTTCTCAATGAGAAATACGCCGGGAATTTTTGTGCGGCCCTTCATTTCTTTGCCGATGGTTCCGGCGGCTTTACCCCGAGCGGCGGCTTCCAGTTCGGCGGCTCCTTCCAAGCCGGCATCGCGGAGTTGTTGGGGCGTGGCGCTGAGTTGCTGGCGCAGCCACTGCCAATCGCGCGGGCGTAGTGAATTGGCATCGGTGGCCTTGGTTTCCCAGCGTTCGCGATGGGACAGTGCCTTGATGGCGGCTTCGATGAGGGCAAGTTGATGGGCGGTTTCCAATGTGCGCATCGCGTTGGCAAGGGTTTGAAGTTGCCCGGCCACTTCATCGGCGGAGCGCCCAGCATCGAGTCCCTCGCGCACGGCACCCAATGCGGTGGCGGCGCGGGAGGTGTCACTTACAAATGCCGGAGCGGATTCGCGGCGGGCTTCCTCCAGTTGCGCGCGGCGGCGCAGACGCGCGGTGGCGGCATTCCATTCGTGCTCCAACCGTTCCAGTGCAAAGGCATCATTGGCGGCGGGTTTGATGGTGGACTGGTTGTCAGCCCTGGCCTTGGCCAGAAGGTCTACGGTTTTTTGCCGGTGCAAAACTGCTTTGCGCACTTGGCTGATGGCACCGGCGCCGCCGTTATTGGATTTCTCCAGCTGCACGCGCGCGGTGGCGGCTTGCCCACCAAGCTTGTCGGCAATGGGCCGGAGTGTGTTCGCCGCACGCACGACTGCCTGGCCCAAGGCGCGCCCGGCGGGTAACAGCGCGGCATCGGGCGGGGCCTTTAGTTTTGCCTCCAAATTTTCCCGGGCGGACTTGAGTTCGGCTTGGATTGTGGT
Organism: uncultured Verrucomicrobiota bacterium; assembly: GCA_964548235.1. Classification (GTDB taxonomy): domain Bacteria; phylum Verrucomicrobiota; class Verrucomicrobiia; order Limisphaerales; family UBA1100; genus JACNJL01. The sequence continues at coordinate 14,843 of CAZJRV010000024.1, read as the reverse complement.
GATTGCATCCACCTCGCCGGTAAGCCGCTTGGCTAGTTCGCCAAGCACCGCCTCGGCCACCTCGATTTCCTTGGTGGCACTTGCCTGACGCCGGGCGAGGCGTTTCCATCCTTCCGCGTCTTTTTCCTGTTCCGCCAGCCGATGCATGGCGGAGGCGGCGCGTGAAACGTAATCGAGCAAGTCCATCGCCACGGCGGCTTCATCTGCGGCCAGCCACGCGCGGGCGGCATCGCGCAGGCGGGTATTGGCATGGGTGATGTCTTTGAGCAGTGTTGTGAGGTCCGCGCCATGGGCTTCCACCTTGGGATCGATGACGATGGCGGTTTGCATTGGTGTCAGTTGCAGCTTGGCGCGTGGCAGCCAATCGATTTCCAGCCGACCGCCTACGCGTCCGAGGAGGGTGAGGCCGGCTGCTTCACGCCCGGCATGTACGCGACGCAGCGCGGCGGGGAATCGCCGTCCGGCCAGTGCCCAAGTGTTTTGGGCCGCGACGAGGGCGGAGACGGCTTTGGTGGTTTTGTCGCGGCGTTCCACATCGCTGCCGGGCTGTAGAAGGGTGTCCGGGTTTTTGGGGAAAATTTGGGTGAATTCATCCACTGCTTTGGCTGCGGCATTGAGGATGGCAACCCAGCTGCGTTGTTCATCGAGTGCCGCCACACGGGCGGCCTCGAAGAGGGCGGAATCGAGGGTGAGAGTCACGGCACGGGTCTCGGCGCGGTTGCCGGCGTGGTCGATGGCGGCGAGCTTGGTGAGTACGGTGTCACCGGGCTTGGCGTTGAGCTTGAGGAGGTCCCAGTCGAGTTTCACCGTGTGATTGGTGGCGGGCATTTGCTGGATGGGAATTTGGTTGGTGGTCCACGCGCCTGTGTTCACGCGCACGAGGTGGTGCAGTTCGCGCAGGCCGACATCGTCTGCGGCTTCGCCGGTGATTTCCAGAATATCCTCCGGGCGCGCCGTCACGTCCTTTGCGGGGGTCGCAAGGCTGACTTGGGGCACGAGGTCGGGCTGGGCGGTGATGGAGTATTGTGCGCGGTGTTTGTTTTCCAGTCGTTCGGTGGTTTTGACATGGACGGTGTAGGCGCCGTTTTCGCTGAGTGTGATTCGGCGGCTCCATTCGCTGGGAGTGGCGTTGTTGGTGAGTGTAAATGTATTGGTGCTGATGGCGGTTTGAATTTGAAGTTCTGCGGTTGCCACCGGTTGATCGAGATGAATGGTGAGCTCCACCTCTGTGCCGGTGAGTGCAACCAGATCACCGGCTTCCTCGCGCAGGGTGAGTGGATTGCGGCCGGAATATTTTGGGAAATGAAGCACCTTGGTAAAACTGGTGACGTGCGGACGCCGGCGCGAGCGCAGGGTGTACCAGCGCGAAACGGCATCGCCTGCATGCACTTGATAGCGGATGGTTTCCGATGCCATCGCGATGGTGGAGGTGTATTCGTCCTCCCCTTCGCCGTTTGCTCCTGAATTATCGGCGTCCATCGGCACTTCCTGCTGGGTGCCGTCGGACAGCTCCGAGATGAGGCGCGGCGTGGCTTCCAGCTTGGGGCCGGTGACCTGCACTCGGATAGGCACCTCGTCGCCCTCGGGTGCGCTGTATTCAAATGAGTTGGGCTGGAGCAGCACAATTTGATTGCGCGACACCCGTTCGAGATTTGCCGTGGGGGCCAGTGCGCGCAGCAGCAGTTGCCGGCCCGAAACGGTGTAGGCCAGTGCGCCAACGGCTATAACCATCGCGGCTGCCGCAATCACCCATTGCTGCACGCGTTTGCCCGGCAATAGTTTGTGCATTGACACACGCTGGATTCGGGTTGCCACGCGTTCCTGTAATTTTTTGCGGAATGCGGGCGAGTCGATTCCTTCATCGTCGCCGGCCAGTTCCACTGCCGAGAGCAGTTCCTCGCGCAGTTCGGGTGTTTCCTCCTCGATCATCGCCGCGAGCGTGCGTTCATCGAGCACCTTCAGCAGTGGCCGCACGCAGGCGAACCACCCCACGATGAGTGCGGCAAGATACACGCCGCCGCTGAGCATCCAGCGCGTGCGGTCGTCCATCACAAAAAACCAATCCGCGGCCGCCAGCAAAAGCAGTCCACCCAAAAACACGATCAACCCTGCGCTGGCTCCGCGCAGGAATTGCAACCACCGAAACCGTCCGCGAAACGCGAGCAGCTGTCCGTGTATGACGGGGTTGATGGATTGTGACATACTAAACTAATCCCAGCTTCCGACGAATGATCCATTCGGCCGTGAGCAATAAAATAATCGGCACGAACCACCAGTAACTTTGCCAGAGAGGTAGCTCGGAGGTGAGGGTGCGGCCGTCGCTGTAGGGGCTGAGGGCCTCGACAAGGCGTTGCATTTCTTCCTCACGATAATAGGCACCGCCGGAGTCGCCGGCCATTTGGCGCAGCAAAAGCTCGTCGCAGTGGAGGAGGCCCAGTTCGCCGAAGGGATTGGCCGCCACGGTGAAGGCGGTGTGGGCGAGGATGGCGTCATCGGGGATGCCCGGCACCTTGATGCGCACCTCGTAGTCGCCCGGCTCCAGCGGGGCGGATTCGCCACGGAAAGTAAAGGACCGCGGGTCGGGCTTGAGCGGCAGTGTGCCAAACAGTTTGCCGTCGCGAAACAGCAACGCCTGCGGCTTGAGGCCCGGCTTGGCGGCGAGCACGGGATCCTGAATGCGAACGCGAATCTCGGCGGTGTCGCCCAAGTCGTACGTGGTGTCGCCGGAATCCAGCGCGATGTGGGCGTCTTGCACGGCGAAGGGCGGTTCCATGATCCACTTGGCGATTTGGTTCCAAAATTTCTGGTGATACAAATCGCCCACGTTGTAGCGCCAACGCCAAGATTCCTCGAAGGCGGAATACAAAACGCGTCCGGCGCCGTAACGCCGGAAGACCAGCGCGGGCACAGCCTTTTGATTGCCAATGATCACCTCCAGCAACACCTCGGAGCCGGGCAGTTTTTCGCTGATGGCAACCCAGCGCGGGCCGGGCAGTTTGCTCCAGATGCGCAGGTTGCCCGCCGGATCTCCGGAAAGCAGGTGCGGCGCCTGCGAGCCGCCCGCGCCCCGAAAGCGCCATGTCATGTCCATGCTGCTGTCAAATCGCGGGCCGGCCATTTTCACCGGGAACAGCGGCTGCAATGTGCCCACCGCCAGGTGCGCAAGGCCTTCCTGACGGCCATCGATGAAAATGAGCCCGCCGCCATTGAATTGGATCGAATCCTTAATCCACTGCAATTCCTGTGCGTTGAACAGGCCCGAGGGGACATCCCCGATAATGATCAACTGATATTGAAACAACAACTCACGCGTGCCGGGGAATTGCCCCAACGCGTTGCCGCGAGTGAGTGTGGGCCGGTCGTTCACCCACTTGGGCAGCATGGTGTTCACCATCCAGCGTTCATCGCGTTCGAGCATGTTTTTTAGGTAACGCTGCTCCCAGCGCGGCCGGCCGTCGACATACAACACGCGCGGTTCCTGCGTCACCACGTTGACGCGCAGCGTGCCGGCGTTGTTGTCGTCCTTCATCTCGCCTTCGATGGGCGGCACGACCACCTGAAATGTCAGGGGCAAATTCGTGTGGCGGAGGTTTTGATTTTGCGCGGCCTGCGCGGCGGCCACGATTTCCTTCACCGGAAAATCAAAGGGTAACACGCGCCGCTTGCGGGCGGTCAAATAATCACGTTCCCAGACGACCTGCCCTTCGTGCTCAATGCGCACGGTGAAGGGTTTGCCCGGCGGCATGCCGTCATGCAAAATTACTTTGCCGGTCACGCGCGCGTCCGGATAAATATCGCCGGGGCCCTCGGCCTTGAGCACGGCCAGGTCGCGCGCGGGCTCGGCAGTGCCCAGGCCCACTGCGTGAACGGCCACACCGCGTTCACGAAAGAGGCGCGCCATTTCGCCCGGCGACTCGCCGTCGTTGTGCTGCCCGTCGGTGAACATCACCACAATCAGTTTTTCCCCTTCTGCGCCGCCCTCCGTGCTGGCGGCGATGTGGTGCATGGGCGCGGTGGATAAGTCCGTGATCAGGTTCGTGGCCGCCACTTCCAGCGTGCGCGGTGCGGCAAGCAATTCGCTGTCGCCTTCGCCGGCAATGCCGCTTTGCCAGAGATTTAAAAACCGCTTGGCGGTCAGCGCGTACAGCTCCACGTGATGCTTGGTCTCGAGCTGGTCCACCAGACTTTCCGTGCCGCCCAGCATCTGCGTTTCCAGCCGGGTCCAGCGCGGCGTGCGGTCAAACCGTTCCAATGCCTTGCGCGTTTCGGCGTCCAACTTGGCCAGAGATTCAGCGTCCTGTTTTGGCAACAACGCCGTCAGCACTTCCTCCCATCGCAATACTTCCGGCCGCAGGCTCAGCAGTTGTTGCTTCGCCGAGTCGTTCATTTGGTCCGGATTGGCGGCCTGCAGGGGGCCGTTGATTTCATCGCGAAACTGTTTTGATTGCGCAGCATCCCAGCCGGGCAACTTGAGTTGGTTGAGGTGATCCATCACCTGCCCGCCCACTTCCTGCGCCATCCGCACACGCCCGGGCACATCGCGTTCGGTGTCGCCTTCGATCGTTGTGATCAACCGGCGCAAATTCGCAAGGCGCTCCAGGGCGCCGGCTGCATGTTCATCTGCCGCATCGCCCTGGATCCATCCCAGCCGCCGCATGATCCGCAGTTTGCGGTGAAGGCTCATTTGTTCATCGGTGGCTTTCATTGATGCCGAACTGTCCACGTACAACAACAAACGCGCGCGCGTGCCGATTTCGCGATGGGTCTGGATCACCGGCCCGGTGAGCATCAACACCACGCCCATCACCGCCAAGGCGCGTAGCATTGGCAGAAACCAAAGGCCGGTTTTTCCGCGTCGGGCCAGTTCACTTGCATACAGTCCCCACGCCACGCCCGCCGCGGCCAGTGCCACGGGCAATGCCAGCCACAGGCTCCATTCACCGGAAAAATGCAGCCCGCTGCCCTCGGCAGTGCGTGCGGCGAAAATGGAGTGGATCGGGTTCATGTCAGTTGCGCTGGCGCGCCATGCGGCGCTGGAGAAGCAGTTCCCCAAACAACAAAATCAAAACGAGAATAAACAGCGGCTTCCAAATTTCCTGGCCGAAACGGCGCGTATGATCGAGCGCGCGGTAATCCTCCACGCTGCTCACGAGGTCGGCCTTCAATTCCTGCGCCAACTGCTCGCGTTCCTTGGGCTCGAGCTGTTGCAGGTTGCTCTCCACGCGGCTGGTGTTCACCACAAAATGTACCGGCTTCTTGTCCGGGCCCGTCATCACATACAAGCCGGGGCGCTCGGTGCCGGAAAATTCCGCCACGCCCTTGTTGCCACGCGATTCGATGGCCAATTCGGTGAGCTTGTCCTGCGTGTCGCGCATGGAGGCGGTTTCGCCAATGCGTTCGGGCGGGAAAAACGCCACCGCCGAGCTGCTCACGCCAAGGTTGCGTGGCGGGAACAGTGACGATGCCAGGTACGTGCAGATTCGCTGTGTGAAGGGCACAAAAAACGGCCGGCCCGGCAGGTTGTTCCACGCCTCGTCGCAGGTGGTGGCACAGAAAAAAACGCGGCCCTCGTTGAAGCGTTTCTCCAGCAGGAACGGATCGCCGCTTTCGAGCATTGCATGTACGCGCACGAGTGGATTATCCGGCTGTGCAAGCGTGCGGTACCATTTGGTGATCTCTGCGTCGGCCGGCGTTCCATTGCGGGGATCATTGAACAGATTGAGCGGCGCGCGTTCGAAGCGCTGCGCGCGCACGCGGGTGAAGGGCTCCGGTTCACGGCTGAGATCCGCCAACCTCGTGAGCGGCGCGGGCAACAACCCGCTGGCATGAAGTGTTTCATTGTACCATTTGACGTCAATTTTATCTCCGGGGAAAACCATCAACCCGCCTCCATCGCGCACGAATTCCTTCACCGCATCGAGTTGTTGGGGCGTGAGCCGCGCGACATTTGCCAGAACCACCACGCGCGCATCGCCGATGGCGGCAGCGTTGAGGCCGGCTGTGCGGATTACTCGGGCCTCGATGAGGTCAGCCAGTTTTTTTTCTCCCGGTTGTTGGGGCGCGCCGTCTTCACCGGCTTCGCGATAAGGTTGCAGCGCGATTTGCAGGAAATCGGTTTCGCTTTCCAGCGGGTTGGGGCTGGGGTCGCCATCCACCACCAGCACCGGTACGCGTTCCCAAACGGGGATGCTCACGAGAAAGGTGTTGTCCGCCTTCAGGCTGTCGGCATCGGCGCTGACTTCCACCACGTGCGAACCGGGGGAATCAAATTGATGCGTGAACAGCACCTGCCTTTTTTGGCCGGCCTCGAGGGGGATTTGCGTGGTGTGTTCCACTTTGCCGTCTACGCGGCACACCACCTTCAGCGAGTCATGCCCCTGATTGCCGTAATTGCGCAGCGTGGCGCGCACCTGCAAGGTCTGGTTAATGCCCAGTACACGCGGGGAAGAACTCACTGTCTCCACACACACATTCTCACGTCCTTCCGCGCCGGTATGGAAGAGCGTGAGTCGCGGCGCAATCTCCTGCGCGCCCAGCCGCGCGGCGGCGTTCTGTCGCAGGGTGGCTTCCTCGGATGACCAACTGATGCGTTGAAAATCGCTGATGACAATGATCTCGCGCTGCGCGTGGCTCATGTTGCGGGATAACACGGAGGCCACGTCTAGGGCGGAAGGCACCTCGGCTTTGCCATAGCCGGCCTCCAGCTTTTGGAGGTCGTCCGCCACGCGCTTGGTATTAAATACGCCGGAATCATAAAGCGGCGCGTTGGTGCCACTCATCAACACGATGGAAACATCCGAGCCACGCTGCAAATCGGCAACCAAGTCAGAGGCTTGTTTTTGTGCATTTTCAAAATTGGTGCCGCCGGTGGCGCGGAAATCCTGCGAGTAGGAATTATCCAGCACCAGCACGAGCGAGGTCTTGGCGTCATCCCACAAGGCCGCCGCACCGGTGAGCACCGGCCGCGCCATGCACAGCGCGAGGAAAACCGGAATGCAAATGCGCAGCAACAATAGCAGCCAGTTTTCGATGCGGAGGCGGCGTTGTTGTTTCTGGAGGGTCAACTCAATGAGATGCATCGCGCCCCAGCGGATCTCGCGCGGCTTGCTCCGGCTGATGAGGTGCACGATGATGGGAATGGTGCCCGCCGCCACGCCGCCCACCAAAATGATGTTCAGGAAGTTCATGCGGCAAGCTGGCGCTGGCGCAGGCAGCGGGCCAGCGCGTCGGTGATGGGCTCGGCGGTGTTCATTGGCACGAGGTCGATGCGGTGGCGCTGGCAGCCATTCTTGAGCGCCTCGCGGAATTGGCGGAGGTTGTCGAGGTAGGCCACGCGGAAGCTGGCCGGATCCAGCGTGCGGAATTGGCCGAACATTTCGAGGTTTTCGAACTTGGTCCACGCGCTGAAGGGGAACTCAATCTCGTCCGGATCGAGAATGTGAAAGAGCACCACCTCGTGTGAGGCTTGGCGGAAATGTGCGAGTGATTGCAGCAACGCGCGCTGGTCGGAGAAGCCGTCGGTGAAAATAAAAATCATCCCGCGCCGCTGCAGTCGCGGCATCAGCTTTTGAAATATATCCGCCAAGTCTGTTTCGCCGCCCGGTCGCGATTCAATCATCGTTTGGTAAAGCAATCGCAGATGACTGGTGCTGGAACGCGGAGGAATGAAGCTGCGCACCTTGTCATCAAACGTCACCATCCCCACGCTGTCGCTTTGGCGGATGATGATTTGCGCGATGCACGCGGCGAGCTTCATCGCGTACTGGCATTTGCTGAGGCCCCCCTCGCGCGCGTAGTCCATGCTGCCGCTGCAATCCCCCAGCAACGTGGCGCGCAGATTGGTTTCCTCCTCATACTCACGCCCGTAGTAGCGGTCGGTCTTGGCAACCCCCTGCCAGTCCACGCGTCGTGTGTCGTCGCCCTGCACGTATTCGCGATGCTGCGCGAACTCGATGCTGAATCCCTTGTGCGGCGAACGATGCTGGCCGGAGATGGCGCCTTCCACCGCCTGCCGCGCAAACAGGTTCAGGTTCGCGATGCTCTGCAGCTCATCGGGCTGCAGGAGTTGACTGACTTGCGTCATTGAAAAAAATCAAACTCACAAGGTCGCAGCCGCTGGCATCTGCGGCACAGCCTGGAGCACCTTGTCGATGATGTGGTTCACCGTGATGCCCTCCGCCTCAGCGCTGAACGTGGGCACGATGCGGTGGCGCAAAACCGGATGCGCCAGCGCAGCGATGTCCTCCGGCGTGACGTGAAAGCGACCCTTGAGAATCGCGCGCACCTTGCCGCCGAGGATGAGCTGCTGGCACGCGCGTGGGCCGGGCCCCCAGCTGATGAGTTCGCGCGTGAAGGGCAGTGCCTCGGCATCATCCGGCCGGCAACGCCGCACGAGGTCGAGCACGTATTGGTTCACGTGGTCGGGCACGGGCACCTTACGCACGATTTTTTGGCACTGCACAATTTCCGCGCCGGAGATGACCGATTGGATGGTCGCGGAAAACGCGCCGGTGGTGCGCTTGATGATCTCCGCCTCCTCGGCCTTGTCTGGGTAATCCACTTTCACGTGGAACATAAACCGGTCCTTCTGGGCCTCGGGCAATGGATAGGTGCCCTCCTGCTCCACGGGGTTTTGTGTGGCCAACACGAAGAACGGCTCCTCGAGATTGTAGGTGGTGCCGCCGGTGGTGACGGAATGTTCCTGCATTGCTTCCAGCAACGCGGCCTGTGTCTTGGGGGGGGAGCGGTTGATTTCATCCGCCAAGACCATCTGAGCAAAAATCGGGCCACGCAGAAACACGAGGCTGCGCCGGCCTTCGGCGTCCTGCTGGATGACATCTGTGCCGGTGATGTCCGCAGGCATTAAATCGGGCGTGAACTGCACGCGCCGGAAGGAAAGATTGAGCGCCTCGGAAAGGCTTTTCACCATGTACGTTTTTGCCAAGCCCGGTACGCCTTCCAGCAGGCAATGGCTGCGGGCAAAGATGGCGATGATGATTTGCTCCATCACCGCATTTTGCCCGACGATGGCTTTGCCCACTTCCGTGGTCATGCTGCGATACGCGGCGGCCAGTTTTTCGGCCAGCTGCTCATCGCTCGCACCAGCCATCGAGCGGGGCACGGATTCAGCGGGCGCGGAAGCGCTCACGGCCGGCACCACGAGCAGGGTGTTGCAGGTGGGGCATTTTAGTTGGGAACCGGCGGCGGTATCTTCCACCGTCAAATCCATCGAACACGCGGGGCATTTAATAACCATCTCCATGGCGTCTCCCCACAATGTGCCTGCAAACGCGCCGAAACGCAACCGGCGAGTATTCCCAACCGTAAAAAAATCGGACTATTTAAGCGGCTTGAGCGTGAAGGGATCGCGCATTGGCACGTCCTTCAATCCGCCGCGCGTAAGGCTGTCGAGGTTCACCGGATGATCGGGATGCCCCTTGAGGATCGTTTCCTTGTCGCCCACGATGAGGATGACCACCTTTTCGGGCGTGAGATATTTTTTCGCCACGCGCTGCACATCCGCCTTGGTGACCGCCGCCATCTTGGCGCGGAATTCCTTGTAATGATCCGGATTGCGCGCGCCGCGCCCGGTGAATTCCTCATCAGCAAACGCCGCCGCCACTTTGCTCTTCGTTTCAAACGCCTGCGGGAAGGTTTGGATGTAACTGCTCTTGGCGGTGGTCATCTCCTTGTCAGTCACCGGTTCCTCAGCAATGCGGCGCAATTCCTCGAGCACAATTTGCGCGGCGTAGGCAACCGTGCGAGATTTGCTTTGGTAGCCTGCAACGAACGTCAGCGGATAATACGTGCCGCCCGGCATAAACGAATACGCACTGTACGCCAGCCCTTCATCCGAGCGCACGCGGTTGGTGATGCGGCTGGTGAAGCCGCCGCCTCCGAGGATGTCATTCATCATCTGCACCGCATAAAAATCCGGATGATCCCGGTGGATGCCCGGCAGCATAATGTCCACGCGGCCCTGATTGACGTCCTTGTCGACGATGTAAATTCCCGGCTTGGCAAACTGCTTGTTCACCGGCACCGGCACGGCTGCTTTGCCCTTAAACGGCCATTTGGCAAAAAGCTTTTCCAGCTTGGCCACCATCGTCTTGCGATCGAAATCGCCGCTCACCGCCACCACGAAATTTTCCGGATGGAACCACGCCTGATGAAACGCCTGCAGATCCTCCACGGTGATCGATTCCATCGAGGCCTTCGTCGGAATCATATTGCGGAAAAACTTCGGCCCATACGCCAGCCGCAACAGCTCGCGCCGTTCGATGCTTTTCGAGTCGTCATTGCGCTGCTTCATCCCTTGAAGCTGCTGTTCTTTATAAAGCTCAAACCGGCTCTTTTGAAATCGCGGCACTGTCAGCACCTCGCGCAAAATCGCCAAGCCTTCATCGAGGTCCTTGGACAACGTGTTGATGCCCGCACTGCCCGAAGTGGCCCCCACGCTGCTGCCCAGCCCCGCCGCGAGAAATGCCAGCCGTTCCTCCAACTCCTCCGCCGTGCGATTTTTTGTGCCGCCTTTGCCGAGCAGATAACCCGTCATCGCCGCCACGCCCGCTTTGCCCTTTGGCTCATTATACTGCCCCGTGCGCACCATGATGGACACACTCACCAACGGCAGCTCGCGGTTGGGCACCACGTACGCCACCGGGCCACTCTTGAGCTGTACCCGATAGTCCGCGCCACTGGGCGGCTCATATTTCAACTTGGGAAAATTCAGCTTCTCAGGCCGATCCGGGATGTCCGCGGCGTTCACTGCAAACGCGATTGTCAGTGTTAAACAAAAAACAATTCTTTTCATAATCAATTTCAAAATTTCAGTTGGCAGTAAATTACTTCTCCAGTTCCGCGATGCGTTGGCGCAGGGCCTTGCGGATCACTTTCATAATGGGCGGCGCCTTGGCACCTTGTTGCTCAAGCTGGGCTTCAAGTTGTGCCAGCCGCTTTTTGATCCCGTCCAGATTGTCATCCGCGTTCAATGCCGCAATGAACTTGCGGGCCATTGCTTTTTCCTGACTGCCCAACCCAGCCAACAGCGGATCTTCATCGCCGCCGCCGGTGCCCGGTTTGCGGGTGTAGATGGCCACGGCCCGGTTTTCCTTGGTGAAATATTTTTTCGCCACGCGCTGAATGTCCGCGGGGGTGACCGCCTGCAGCTTGGCGCCAGCCGTGTTCAGCTCGCGCCAGTCGCCGGTGCCCTCGTTGCGGATGATCTGCATCAGGATGGGATGGTTCGAGGAAAGACGACGGTACTCGGCCGCGGCAAAGTTGTTCTTCACTTTCTGCAGTTCCTTGGCCGGCACGGGCTCGGTCTTGAGTTTATCGATGACCGCATGCAGGGCGGCCTCCACTATGGCGGGATCTTTGCCCTCGGCCACTTCGCCGCCGGCGTTGAATTGCCCCGCGTATTGCATCCCGCGCGTCCACGCAAAGGTGTCGGTGGCCAACTTGGATTTCAGCACCAGCTCCTTGTGCAGGCGACCGGTGTTGCCGGTGAGCACGCGCGACAACACGGACAACGCGTAAGTGTCCTTGTGGCCAAACGCCGGCGTGTGCCAGAAGATGTCCACGTTGGGGTTGGTCTCCGCCTCGGCGTAAAAGCGCTTCTCCGCCTTCTGCGGCATTTCCATCGTGATCACATCCGGCACCGTCTTTTTGCCGCGCTTCAAGCGGCCGAAATATTTCTCGGCCATCGCCAGAGCTTCTTTGCTTTTGAAATCGCCCACCAATACGAGCGTCAAATTTTCCGGCACATAAAATGTCGCGTAAAACTCATCGGCGTCCGCCTTGGAAATAGCCGGAATATCTGAAGGCCAACCGATAACCGGCCAGCCGTACGGATGCGATTCCCAAAAGAGCGAGTTGAAGCTCTCAGAAAATTTCCCCAAAGGCGTGCTCTCCGTGCGCATCCGGCGTTCCTCAAACACGACATCGCGCTCTGCATAAAATTCGCGGAACACCGGCTCCAACAGCCGCCCGCTTTCCATCCACATAAACAGCTCCAGTTTGTTGGAGGGCACGGAAATAAAATACGCCGTATGATCGTACGTCGTGTACGCGTTCATCTTACTGCCGCCATTGGAGGTGTAGATGCGGTCGAATTCATTCTTCACAATCACCTCGCGATGCGCGTCCACGAGCTTCTTGAACTCGTCATTCAACTCACGCCAGCGCTTGGTTTTCTGTTCCGGATCCTGCAGATCCGTGATCTCGCCCCGTCGCCACATCGCGCGCATCTTGCGATCTTCCGCCCGCATCAGGTCGCGCACCCGCTCCTGCTCGGCCATGATCTTCAAATCCTTTTGATAATCCTTGGTGCCCAGCGTAGGCGTGCCCTTAAACATCATGTGCTCGAAGAGGTGCGCAATGCCCGTGATGCCCGGCCGCTCATTCACGCTGCCCACGCGCGCCACCCAGCCGCCCGAGATACTCGGCGCATCGTGTCGTTCCACCAGCAGCACCTTCATGCCGTTGGCCAAAAAATGCTCCTTCACCGGCACCTGCTGGGCACCCAGCAATGCGGGAAACAAAAGAAGTCCCAATAAAATCCTCATGGTACGCGCGTGAGCAAAGCAGCAACCCACCCCGCCGTCAACGCGCAATCATAAGGAAACGGGTCATGAAAAGGAGCCGAGCCAATCGGTTCGGTGGGGAAACCCGCTACTTCTCCTCACGCTCGCCGCGCTCTACGACTTCGTGCACCAGCGCTTCCATGGAATCATAATCGAGGTCGCCGGCTTTTTCTAGGTCGCGGTAGATTTGTTTTTCCAGTGCCTCGAGGTGGGTGGATTCGAGTTTTAGCTCGATGGTGTTGAGCGTGGGAGTGGTCTCGAGCATGTGACCGATGCGTTTGTCGTTGGCTTCGCGCCGGGCAAGGAGTTGGCGGTGCAGGGTTTCAAAGGTTTCGCGCGAGAGGGTGCCCTTGCGTTCGGAGGATTCCAGATTGTCCAGCAACGCGCGGATAGCTTGGCGACGGGCGAGCGCGAGTTCGTATAGGGTTTCTTCGGCGGATTCCTCGATGAGTCCGCCGCGCTTCATCAACCACGCCATGGTGGTGCCTTGCAATAAGATGGACATCAATACCACGCCGTAGACGATGTTCAGCAAAATCTCGCGGTTGGCCTCGGCCGCGGTCCCAGCTTCGCCCTTGGCCACGACGATGAGCATCATCGCCAGTACCATCGACAAACTACCGCGCACGCCGGCCCAAGTGATGACCGGCAGCCATTCCTGTTTTAATCGCAGATCATCGCGCCGCACAAGGCTGTGCACGCCAAACACGGTGACGGCTCGCACGAGGATCATGATGACAAAAAACAAAACGATCGGCACCGCTTGATCCCACAAACCGGCCAGTTTTATTTCCAACCCGATGAGGATGAACACAAACGAGTTGGCCACGAACGCAGCGAACTCCCAGAAGCTGACTACCTCCTCGCGCGTGGTGGGGCTCATGCCGTGTTTCACGCCCACGTTGCCGATCATCATGCCGCATACCACCACGGCGATGACGCCCGAGGCATGCATCTCCATCGCCGCCACGTTGGCGCCGTACGCGGCGATGACGGTGAGGGCCACCTCGATGTGTTGGTCATCAAACTTGCTGGTGAGGTACGAAATGCCCAGCCCGATGCCGAGGCCAATGGCCGTGCCGAGGAGCACCTCGCGCAAGAAATCCAACACCACCTGCAGCGCCTGCAAATCCGCCGAGGCGTCCAGATGCGGCAGGCTCAGGCCCAGATGCGCCGCGGTGATCTTCACCACCACCGCAAAGAGCACCACCGCGATGCCGTCGTTGATGAGGCTTTCGCCCTCGATAATCATCCCCAGCCGCTTGGACACGGTAAACTCCTTGAACAGCGCCACCACCGAGATCGGATCCGTCGCCGCCAACATCGCCGCAGCCAGCAGCACCAGTTGCCAGCTCAACCCCAGCGAGAACAATTCGCCCACCCCCGTGAAGAGCGCGGTGGTGAGCAGCATGCCGACAATGACGCCCGGGATGGCGAGGCACAAAATTGCGCGTTTGTTGCTCAGGAACGACTTGAGGTCCACGTGAAACGCCGCTTCAAAAAGCAGAATCGGCAAAAACAACTGCAACAACAATTCCGGCGTGAGCCGGAGGTTCAGCCCCAACTGCCCCGACGCCGACAACGCGCTCACGATCAACCCCGCCAACACCAGCACCACCGTGTACGGCAGACGCAACCGCTTCGCCAAAAGCGCCATCCCGCAGGCCACCACCATTATCGCCAGAAATGAAACTGCCATAAAAAAATCCTAAATTCGAAATCCTAACTTCTCGCTTCTAATTTCACATATCGTACAAGCCGCCGTCGCGTGTGTAGCCGCCTCCGCTGCCGCCTGCCATTCCGCCGCCATCCTCGGGTCCCATGAATTCATCAAACACCTCGCCCATGTCGGCCTCGATTTTTTCCGGGTCCTCGCCGGCTTCTAGGCGCTTGATGGCGTCGTTCATTTCCTTGGGCATCGCGTCGGCCGGCATCAGGTCCTGCATTTTGCGCATCATGTGGGCCATGTGCCTAGGATTGTTCTCATCGAGGTGCGCCATGTCGCGTTCCATTTCGCGCATGGCATGTTGCACGCGGGGATCATCCATGTCCGGCATGCCGTCGGGTTCTCCGCTGCCGGCATCGGCCACCTTTGGCCCGGCAGCGCCCTTGAGCGCGGCGAACGGGCTGACCTCTTTTACCATTTTTTTGCCGCCACATTGAGGGCACTCCGGCTTGCGCGCTGGCTTCGGGCGGCGTGCAAGGAATTGAAAAATCCTCCGGCACTCCGGACAGGCATATTCAAAAATCGGCATCGCG
>CAZJRV010000023.1:0-18685 GCA_964548235.1 uncultured Verrucomicrobiota bacterium | reverse complement strand
AGCTCCTAACTTCTAACTTCTGTCTTCCCCCTCCTTAAGTTATTCTTTCGCCGAGGAGTTTAATGAACGACACCAACCTCACTGACATCCTGGAAATCAAGCCGCCGCTGGAGTTGGAAACCGGCGAAGGCTCGGGGTGGGCGCTTTGGGTTTTGTTGATCGTGTTCGCGGCAGGGGCGGCGTTGTTGTTTTGGGCGTTGCGCGAACCCAAGCGCGCACCGGTGTTGCCCACGCCCGATGCGGAGGCATTGCGAAAACTACGCGAGGTGTGGGGGTTGCTGCCTTCACCGATTCTCTTTGCACGCGCGGTGGCGGATATTTTGCGGATTTATCTCGGCGAACGTTTTGAATTCCACGCGCCGGAACGCACGACGGAAGAATTTTTGGATGAGCTCCATCGAGCACCGCAGATGACGCCACTACAAAAGGAATTGCTCGGGCAGTTCCTGGAGTTTTGCGATCTCTCAAAATTCGCCCGACACGAGCCCACGGAAGAAGACTGTCGCCGACTGCACGCGATGGCAGTACAGTTGGTCAAAGAAACCGCGCCGCCACTGCCGGGCGCACTGCCTCCGCGCGTGGTGCCGCCGCAATTGACGACATGAACAATTTCACCTTCGAGGATCCCGCGTGGCTGGGGTTGCTGCTGCTACTCCCGCTGGCGGGCTGGCTGCAGGGCGCCTCGGGCGCACCCCCCGCGGTGGTGTATTCGTCCCTCAAATTAGTGCAACGTTTCTCGCGCATCGCTCCTCACCGCGCGGGGCGGTTTGTGGCGGTCCTACGTTGGCTGGCGCTCATCGCGTGCATCCTCGGGCTGGCCCGGCCGCAATGGGGCGAAGGACGCGAGCGGATTCGGGCGAGCGGGATTGATATTATGCTCACGCTGGATTTGTCCGACAGCATGGAGGCCAAGGATTTCCGCAACGAAGGCCGCAATGTCACGCGGCTGGATATTTCCAAACAGGTGCTCAAGGAATTTGTCGAGGGCCGGCCCAGCGATCGGATTGGGTTGATTGTTTTTTCGGGGTTGGCGTTCATCGCCAGTCCGCCCACGTTGAACCACGATTACTTGATTGAGAACATTGACCGGTTTGACAACGACACCGCCTCGCCTCAAAACGACGATGAAGGCACCGCCATTGGCTCGGGCATCACAGCGGCAGTCAATCGCCTTCGCGGCATCAAGGATTCCAAAAGCAAAATCATTATCCTGATGACCGACGGCGAAAATAACACCGGCAAAGTGGAGCCGGAGGAAGCCGCCGAAGCAGCCGCGGCGATGGGCGTCAAGATTTACACCATCGGTATTGGCAAAGAAGGCACGGAGCTGGTGTTGCGTGATCAGTTCGGCCTGCCTCGGCATCATCAACTGGTGGGCATCAACAAGGATCGTCTGCGCGACATTGCCACGCGCACCGGCGGCAAGTTTTTCTATGCCGAAAGCACAGAAGCCCTGCGCGCGGTGTATCACGAGATTGATCAGCTAGAGAAAACCGAGCGCGAAGAGCAGCGCTTCCTGCGCTACCACGACCTGTTCGGCTGGTTCGTGGGCACGGGATTGGCACTGCTGCTGCTGGAACTGGTGCTCGCCCAAACACTGCTGAGGAAACTGCCATGAACACCATAACCTGGACCGATCCGGATCGCCTGTGGCTGCTGCTACTGCTGCTGCCTTTGCTGGGCGTGTTCGCCTTTGCCTGGACGCGGCGTCGGCGTTTGCTGGGGCTGTTCGTCAGCCCGCATCGGGTGGAGGAGCTGGCGGGCAGTGTGTCCACCAAAAGCCAATGGCTGCGTGCGGCAGGCTTGCTCGCGGCGATGGGCTGCCTCATTGCCGCGCTGGCCGGGCCACGCTGGGGATTTCGCGAATTCGAAAGCCGCGCCACCAGCCTCGACGTGGTGATTGCCATCGACACCTCGCGCAGCATGCTGGCCAATGACCTCTCGCCTTCGCGCATGACCCGCGCCAAACTGGCGGCCATCGATCTCCTGAAGCTTGGCGAGGGCGACCGCTTTGCACTCATCCCTTTCGCGGGCGTGGCGTTTTTGCAATGCCCGTTAACGGTCGACCACGAGGCGCTCCGCCAGCACGTGGACCTCGTTCAGGTGGATGTCATCCCCCACGGCGGCACGAGCATTGCCGCGGCGATTAACACGGCCTTGGAAATGTTCGGCGAAGAGGAAATGGATCGGCACAAAGTGCTGGTGATTTTTTCTGATGGCGAAGAGCATGAACCCGATGCGGTGACGGCCGCCAAGCTGGCTGGCGAACAAGGCATGAAAATTTTTACTGTGGGAATGGGCACGCCCGAGGGCGAACTGGTGCCGGTGCTCACCTGCCCGAGCTGCGAGGAACCGAATGTGCCCGGGCGCGGTCGGTGCCGGGATTGCAATGCCTACTTGCCCATCTGGCAAAACACGCGAGAGTATCTCAAGGACGACGGCAGGCTGGTGCGCAGCAAGCTTAATGAGCCGATGCTACAGGAATTGGCCACGGAAACAGGAGGGTTTTACCTGCGCCACACCGGCACGGGCTCGATGGATTGGCTTTACAAAAACGGGCTCGCGCCGCTGCCCAAATCAGACCATAATCCCACCACGGTGCGACGCCAAAAAGAACAGTTTCAATGGTTCCTCGGCGCGGGTGTGCTGCTGCTGTTGGCGGAACTGCTGTGGCCCAAGGGTCGGCGCACACTGACCCCGGCCGCCACGGCGGCGTTGCTGGCGATTTTCATTCTTCCATTCAATTTGGAGGCTGCCGAAAAGCCCCCGCTGAAAAAAGCCCGCACGGAATATGCCGACGGCAATTTTGGGGAGGCCCAGGCGGAGTACGAAAAACTGCTGACCCTGCGCCCGGGCGATCCGTCGCTGCTTTTCAATGCGGGGGCCTCGGCGTTTCAGGCTGAGAATTTTGGTGATGCCGAGCGGCATTTTCGCTCAGCCCTACGCACGCCGGATTTGCAGCTGCAACAACGCGCGTTTTACAACCTTGGCAATACACACTATCGGTTGGGTGAGATGGAGCAGAAACCCAAGGATCGCATTC
This sequence comes from uncultured Verrucomicrobiota bacterium, assembly GCA_964548235.1. Lineage (GTDB taxonomy): Bacteria > Verrucomicrobiota > Verrucomicrobiia > Limisphaerales > UBA1100 > JACNJL01. The sequence continues at coordinate 15,642 of CAZJRV010000023.1, read as the reverse complement.
AGATTTGGGAGGACTCCGCGCGGCATTACGAGGCCTCCGTGGGCTTGAACGCCACTGACAAATCAGCCCAACGCAATCTGGATTTTGTCCGTCGGATGATTGCGGAAGAAAAACGACGGATGGAGCAGCTAACCGATGAGCTGCCTCTCGATGGCATCAATCGCTTCAAGCAAAAGGACGAAATTGCGTTGCGCATTTTCCCGCCCAACAAAGAGGCCGTGCCGGAGGATCCGTATTGGCGAATGTTTGCGCTGGATGACTATCGGCACGGGGTGGCGGTCGTTTCTGATTCGCTTCGGAAACTTTCCACGCGCCGCACTGGCCCGTGGCAAAGCGCCCACGGCGGACGAGAAGCGGCAGGGCCAATTCTCGAGGGCGAATGGGCGTTTCGCTTTGAGCCGTTGTTTAGTGAATTCCTGCCGATCCCCGGGCCGTTTACCAGTGGCGAGGCGAAGGTGAAGGAATGGCACTATAATAAAGAGGCATTCCACGGGCGCCTGCCGGAGGTGCCAAGCAAAGTGGTGAATTATCAGGTGAGCGATCCGGCCGACTGCATCGTGCTCGCGCCGGGGCCGGCGGATGCTGCGCTGAAAACGGAATCGCTCCAGTCGCCGGAGCAGTATCCGCACACCACGCGCCAATTGCACTTGAAAGATTCGGAGCGCCGCCAACTGCTGCAGGCCGTCAACCGGCTGGCCAACAATGAGCCGATTGATTTTGAAACGTTCAACGAACGCGTGATTGAATTCCTCCATAAAAAACACAAGTACACACGCGAGACGCGCATTCCGGAGGATGCCGATGAAGATCCCGTGGTGCGTTGGCTGTTCAGCCGCGAGGATGGGCACTGCGAATATTTTGCGTACAGCCACGTGTTGCTGGCGCGGGCGGCGGGGTATCCGGCGCGGATCGCGTGCGGTTTCCACGGCGGCAAGTGGGACGACAAGGAACAGTGCTGGATCAGCAAACAAAGCGAGGCCCACGCGTGGGCGGAAATTTTTGATGGCACCCAGTGGGTGCGCGTTGACCCAACCCCGCCTGAGGAAGGCCAAGGCGAAGGTGAAGGTCAGGAAGGTGAGCCGCAGGAAAACGGCGAAGGAGGCGAAGGCGAACCGAACGAACAATCCGGGGAAGGCAACGAACCGCAGGAAAATCCCGGTCAGAGCGGTGAACCGCAGGAACAACAAGAAACCGAAGCACCCAGTGATTTGCAGGAGACGCTGCGCCAAATCAAGGCGATGCTGGAGGCGATGAAGGGCGACGAAAAACCGCTGGGCGCAGGCGAACTGGGACGGATGCCGAGTCCGCCCCGGCGCATCCGCAAGAATTGGTGATGCGCGGTTTACTCTTAATCCTTATCTGCATCGGCACGGCCACGCATGGTGCCGGCCTCATGGCCACCCTTCAACCCGGGGTCATCCACCTGGGCGAAAGCGCGCTGCTAACGGTGCGTTGCGAAGGGTACGAGCTGGCCACATTGGATCCGGAACGCACGCCGGCGGGGATGGGTTTCTCCTTTCGTGGGCGCGAGATGGAACGCGCCAGCAATGGTGCCAATGAAAAAATTTCCGTGAGTTTCACCTACCGGATCAGCACCACCAAGCCCGGGCGGCACGTGGTGCCTTCGTTCAGGGCGAAACTGCCCAATGGCGAAGTGCTCCGCAGCGAGCCGTTGGCACTCACGGTGCTGGACCGCGACGGCGTTGTGCCGGTGGCCAATCAGGAAAGCACGGGCTTCATCAAAGTGCAAATTTTGCAGTCAAAAATTTATCTCGGGCAGGCATTCCCGGTGACGATGGAACTGTACGTAAAGCGGCTGTTGCCAAGCGATCTGCCTGTGCCGCAGCTGGCTACGCCGGGGTTTCGTTTCACGCGCAAGCGACCGGACTTTTACCAAACCGTACGGCTGGAGAATGGGACGCGCTATATTGTGTTTGTGTTTAAGACCGGCGCAGTGGCCACCAAGACAGGCACACGCAACATTGTGTTTGAAACGGACGTGACCGTGCGCGATTCGGATGATTTTTTTGGCAAACGCAAGCAAGTCCACTTGGCAAGCGAACCCTTTGCGATGGAGGTGATGCCCTTGCCGACCGAGGGGCGGCCTGGAAATTTCTCCGGCGTGGTGGGGCACAGTCTGCAGTTCAAGGCGAAGACCAGCCACGCCGCTGTGAAGACAGGCGACCCGCTGGATCTCTCAATTGAAATATCCGGGCGCGCCGCGCTGGACCAAGCCACCTTTCCCGGTGCCGGGGATTGGGACGGCTTCAAGCTTTATCCAGCAACCAGCACCATCAAGCATTTGGATCCGCGCAACCTGCACGCCTTTAAGACATTCAAGCGCATCATCGTACCGCTGCGCCCGGACATTACGGAAGTGCCCGCCATCAATTTTGTGTATTTTGACATTGGAACCCAGCAATACACCACCCGCACCGCCGGCCCATTTCCACTGCGCGTCACAGGTTCCGCCATCCAAATTGGCGCGGGAGATCCACCCGGACTGCCCAATCCACTGGCCGATCCCAGCCTGAATGCCGGCAAAATGGAATCCCTGCGCCGCACGCCCGGTGAACTGGCAGTTTTCCCCGCCCCATTGCTTACCCGCCCCTGGTTCCTGGCTGCGCAGGCCGCGCCTTTGCTGGCGTGGCTGATGCTCATGGGCTGGCGACGCCGACAAATGTACCTGAAAAACCACCCCGATGTGGCTCGGCGATTGCGCGTTAAAAAACTGACGCGACACACACTGCGCACCCTGCAGCAATCCGAAACACAGGCCGATCCGGAAGCGTTTCATGCGCGGGTGCAACTGCTTTTGCGCGAACACCTTGGCATGGCCATGGATCGGCCGGCGGAGGGGATTGGCCGCGAGATTCTGGAGGATGAGGCACTGCCGCTTTCCGGCGAAACCCGCGCGGCGCTCGAGCGCCTGCACGAGAGCAACCAACTCGCCCGCTTTGCACACAGGAACGAAGCGGTGAACGCGCCTCTCACCCTGAACGACTTGAATCGGGTCATCACCGCCCTCCGATGAAATTTCTTTTCCTCATTCCACTGCTCACCGTCATGCTTCATGCGAGTGACGATTTTACAGAATTGTTGAAAGCCAATCCTGCAATTGAGGACGGCAATTTCACGGGTGCGTTCGATCATTTTTCAAGAGGCAATTCCAGATTTGGGGAAGGCAATTTCACGGGTGCGATTTCCCATTACCATTCCCAGATGGAAACCGGAAAAGTTTCCCCCGAGTTGTATTTCAATCTTGCCCATGCCTCCTACGAGGCAGGGAAATTGGGCCGCTCCATCTTCCACTACCGCCGCACCCTCACGCTGGCCCCGCGCGATGCAGACGCAAAACACAACCTCGGCCGCGTGCGGGATGAAGTGCACAACGGCACCCCGCCCAAGGACGGCTTTTGGCGGCGGCTCACCGGTTATTTCACCATCAACGAATGGACCCTCGCCGCAGCGGCCCTGCTCACGGCATGGTGGCTGTGGTTGGCCACCATCAATTGGCGGCCGCAATGGCGCAAACAGGGCGCGGTGGTTCGGCCCATCCTCGGCGTATTGGCGCTGGTGTTGGCGGCGTTGGCAATCGTGAGTTGGCGATTGGAGACAGATCAACCCTGGGCCGTGGTCGTGCAGGATGAAGTATCCGTGCGCTACGGCCCGGTGGCCGCTTCGCCGGAACAATTCAAGTGGTTCGATGGCGCGGAACTGCGCGTGCGCGACACCCACACCGCCCACGGCGCGGAATGGATTCTCGCACAGGATCCCACCGGCCGCCAAGGCTGGCTCCCCGCCAGCGCCGTGCTGCGGCCAAGGGCTGATTTATGACACATTTTCGTTGACCCCCCCGTGGCGGAGCCTAGCATTGGGGCACGCCATGAAACGCTCCACGCGATTTCTTTTTTTGGCCACGGGAATGCTGACTTGTTCGCTGTCCGCCGAAGGCATCACCCTTTCCCATGCCAAAGGCCGTGTTGATGTAACAATCGGCAAGGCACTTTTCACGAGTTACCATTACGAGGGCGTCCCCAAGCCGGCGCTCTATCCGGTGCGCTGGATTGATGGCACTACGGGGTTGACGCGGCGGCACCCGATGGAACCCGCGGCAGCCGGGGAATCCAACGACCACACCCACCACCGCAGTCTATTCTGGGGCCACCGCCATGTGCGTGGCGGCAAGGCGAATGATGTCCATGATTTCTGGGGAGAAACCCCGCGAAGCGGCAAACAAGTGGCAGTGAAAGTACGTTTTGAAAAGGACGGGGTCATCCACGCGCAGCATCGATGGGTGAGCAAGGCGGGTGAAACGATTGCGACGGACAGCCGCGAGATTCGTTTTGGTGCCGGAAAAGATTTCCGCATCATCGATTACAAAATCACCATCCACGCCTCGCACGGGAAAATCGTACTGATGGATGACAAGGACGCCGGAATGGGCATCCGCGTGCCCGACAGCATGTGCGTGACACCGCACGGCACGGCCAAGCTGAAGGCCGAGGGTTACATGCTCAACAGCGAAAGCGACACCGGCGCAGCGCTGTGGGGCAAGCGCGCGAAATGGGTGGACTACTCCGGGCGCGTGAAGGGCCAACTGCTGGGCGTTTCCATTTTTGATCATCCAGAAAACCCGGGCCACCCCACCCACTGGCACGCGCGATCCTACGGGCTTTGCACCGCGAACATCTTTGGCCGGCGCCATTTCGAGCGACTGCCCGACAGGAACGCGGGCAATGTGTCATTGAATAGAGGGGAATCGCTCAGCTTCAAATACCGGTTCCATTGGCACGCAGGCAAAGGCGAGGCCGGCAAAATCGAGGCGCGCTACCGCGAATGGATTGCGCCCCAGGACAAATAAGTTTAACCTCAACCCACACAAATTATGAACCAACAAACCCGTCGATCATTCCTCAAGACCTCCCTTTACACCGGCGCCACGGTGGCCTGGACCGCCAAGAGCTGGGCTCAGGTGAAGGGAGCCAACGAAACCCTGCAGTGCGGCACCGTGGGCTTCCGCGGGCGCGGCGGCAGCCACATCAGCTCCATCGGCAAAAACAAAGGTGCAAAACTCACCGCGTTGTGCGATGTGGACAGCAAGGTGCTCAACGCCGGCACCTCCAAGCACGGCGTCACCGGCTATACGGATATCCGGCAGATGCTGGAAGACAAGGTTCTCGACGTGGTCACCATCGCCACACCCAACCACTGGCACAGCCTCGCCGCCATCTGGGCCATTCAGGCGGGCAAGGATGTGTACGTGGAAAAACCTGTGAGTCACAACGTGTGGGAAGGCCGGCAACTGGTGAACGCCGCGCGCAAGTACAAGAAGATCGTGCAAACCGGCACCCAGGCGCGCAGCAGCAAGTGCATTCAGGACGCCGTGAAATGGGTGCAGGCCGACAACCTCGGCAAAATCAAAGTGTCGCGCGGCTTGTGTTATAAAAGTCGGCCGAGCATCGGCGACATCGCCAATACCAAGCCCGTGCCCGAGGAGATTGATTACAACCTGTGGCTGGGCCCCGCACCCAAGAAGCCGCTCACACGCGGTCGCCTGCATTATGACTGGCACTGGATGTGGGATTACGGGAATGGCGACCTTGGCAATCAGGGCATCCACCAGATGGACATCGCGCGGTGGTTTCTCGGCGAGATGGAACTGTCGCCGCGCATTTGGAGCGTGGGCGGACGGCTCGGCTATGAGGACGATGGCGAGACGGCGAACACGCAGGTGATTTATCATGATTACAAGACCGCGCCGCTCATTTTTGAAGTGCGCGGCTTGGGGGACAAAAAAGGTTCCGGCAAGCGCCCCACCTACCGCGGCGGCAGCGTGGCGGTGTTTGTGGAATGCGAAAAGGGCTGGGTGGCCATTCGCAACTACGGCTCCGTGCAGGCGTACGACAATGACGACAAGAAGATCAAGGAGTTCAGGGGCGGCGGAGACCACTTTGGCAACTTCATCGATGCGGTGCGCAGCCGCAACCCAAACGACTTGAACGCGGAAATCCTCGAGGGCCATCTTTCCAGCGCACTGTGCCACACCGGCAACATCAGCCACCGACTTGGTGACGATGCCAGCGTGGGCGACATCCGCAGCTTTGTGAAAAAGGATTTCGGCGGCACCGAAGCCGTGGACCGAATGATTGATCACCTGGCGGTGAAGAACGAGGTGGACCTCAAGGCCACCCCCCTCACCCTCGGTCCGGCGCTGAAGATGAACGGCAAGGCGGAAACTTTCCCCGGAAACGCCGCCGCCAGCAAATTGCTCACGCGCGATTACCGCAAGCCGTTTGTGGTGCCGGAAATCAAGATCTGATTCCGCAGATTTTTTAGACACGGATTACACGGATTTACACGGATGATTTTTAATCTGTGTGAATCCGGGGAATCCGTGTCTCTCTTTTTAGAGCCGCCCCTCGTCAGCATCGATGAAGTCGACGAAGCACTGGATGTCATTGCGCTCGCCCATGCCGGCTTCCTCCTTGCGCTGGGCGAGGCGGGCGCGCAGGTCGGTGTCGGATTCATCGGAACCGTAATTGCCCACCGCGTCGTTGAACGCCTCCCGCGCAGATGCATCCAGTCGATTGTTGAGGTTATGACACACCCAGTCGGCCACCTGCCCATCCGTGTCGCTGGCGGCCACGAGGGCGGTGAATTCGTCCGGGTCCACACCGGTGACTTCAAACCACTTGGCATCGAAGCCGCGGTTCATGAAGTTGGGCTGGTAATCCTCGTGCAGTTTGCCCTCTAAATTCAGGCGAATCTTGTCAATCAGGCGGGGCAAATAAATCCAACCAACCATAGTTTCACGCGGACTTCGGGGAAAAACAGGGGTGTTCATGGCCATATGATCTGCGCCCAGACCGGCAAAATGTCAATCATTTGGTTGGTTCCATTAACTAAAAAAGTGATTGACTTGGAAGAAACGAAGCGGAAAATCGTCCGCGACCCAATCAATGACAAACCCAACCCGATGACCCTATGACAGAAGAAAACCAAACACAATCGGATTCCTCCAGCCACGAGGCCGGGAAGAAAATTTCCCAAATCGAGGCCTTGGAAGGCAAGCTGCGCATCCTGCGCTGGGGCTTGTTCCTGGGCGTTTTTGCCATCCTCCTCATTGGCATTAGTTCCATCTACAATACCTCCCGCGAGGCGATTAAGCCTGTGGAGGAAGTCTATGCGGAAGCCAAGACGGCCTACAAGGGAGTGGAAGGCAAGGTGAGGGATGCCCAAACCACCTTTAACCGGCTCGATCCCAAGGTGCGCAAGGCGTACGAAACCCTGAATGAGTTGCTGGATCGCAATAGCGAACCATCCCAAAAACTGCGGACCGAGCTTCAGGATCGACTGGATAACGAAATTAAGCCGGCAGCAGAAGATCTGGCCCGGAAAGTTTTGGTGGATCTCCAGTACGATGCCATGAATCAACTCGCGAAAATCTCCAACAATTCTGATAATATCATGTGGAGCGCCCGTGAGGAATACCACCGGTTAACGAACAATCTGCCCGGCAATGTGACCGACGCGATTGAGGAGACCTTGCTGAAGATGATCCACTCACGCGATGAGCGCATCCGAAAAATGTTCCCCAAGCTTACGAAAGAAAAGCAAGGGGAAGTGGTCAGCCGCTTTTCCGAGTTGACCGAGGAACAAGGGCAGGAATTGTTCGGAGCCCTGTTTGCCGATCACCTCACGGAACTGACCCAACTGCAGGCCAATATGGACAAGATCTACGACCGGGAATCCGGGTCGGGAGATTTAAAGGAAAAAACCAGCGTGGAATCCACCATCGCTTTGCTCAAGGCTGTACTGGACATTGCCATGAACGAGTATGGCAGCTCCAGCACCGACAAACCCGCGAAACCACAAACCGAGGAAGTCGAGACGGCCACGGAACCGGCGCAGCCCTCACCGGCGGCGGAAGACCGCCAACCGGAAGAAACCCAGCCGACGGAAACCGCGCCGGAACCCGCACCCACCCAACCCAAGGCCACCCAGGCCAGCGGCAAATAACCCGTTTGATTTAAGGAGAATTCAATATGAACCAAGAAAACACCAACACCTCCGGGGAATTTGTGAATCGCACTTTGGCGCGATTGCAGAAAACATACCGGGTGACCCTGATCGTCGCCATAGCCATCCTGGCGGCCGAGGGCATCTATCTCAGCTGGCTCAACAACAAGCTCAAGGACGGCCTGACCGTCATCCCGCAAATCGTGAACGACAACCGGGCCGGCTTTGATGACATCAAGGAATGGATCACCAAAATCCCTGCAAAGAGTGAGTACGAGCAGAAACTCACCCAATTCGAAAATGCGCTGAACAAGGTGAACGAGGCCAAGGATGCCGAAGGCGTGGCCAACCTTATCAGCCAGCGCGTGGTGTCCGAACTCGATTGGCAGGGCTACATGATCGCCAGCCACGCCCGGGATTACCTGCAGGAGGAAATGCAGGAATTGCCCGATTGGATGAATCAACAAATCCCGAAGTACGGCGCACGCTTAAGCCACGAGGTGGATAACTGGGCCCACAACTACTTCGCAGCCACGAGTGAAGAATTGGGCACCGCGTTTGACACCTTCCTCGACAATCACGCTGACCAAATCCGTGAGTTTTCCGAGGCCACAGACGACAAAACCGCCCTTGATAAACTGGACCAGGAACTGATTCAGGAATTGGCAAACTTCATGGAAACCACAGCGTTGGACAAATATGGCTCGCTGAAAGTGCAGTCGGATCGGATGCTGCGGAGGATCAAGGCCGCCAATGAATTGCTCGAGCCCATTGCCAGAAAAAAGGCCAGTGATTTGTCCTCCGAGGAACGCCGGCTCAGCCGCGCCATTGGCCTGTTTATGGAGCGTGTGCATAATCCTCCGCCCGGCTCACCCACCAGTGGTCATTCCTCCAATTGATGTAACCGTATCTCCCCACGGCCCCAGCAACGGGGCTTTTTTTGGCAATTGCAGAATTAGGCGGCAAAACGGCAATATTACTTCAAGATTCGTTAGAAAAACATTATTGACAAGTTTTCCACAAAGGCATTGGATAGCCCGAGTCACTGCTTGTCGCAATCCAACTAATTAAAACGATCTATGTCTGAAAAAGAAAATGAATCCTCCAGCGACGCCGGAAACACTGTAGAAGATCAACTGGTTGAAATCACGGAATTCGAACACAAGATCCGCCTGCTCCGATGGGGCATGGTGGTCGGCACCCTGCTAATCATTGCCCTTGGGGTCATCAACATCATCAACAAGGTGCAGCGCACCATTGAGCCAGTTGAAAAGGTCCTCACAGAGGCAAAAGAAATGCTCCCCAAGGTGCAGGAAACGGTGACCGCCGTTCAGGAAATCGCCGTGGGCGGCAGTCGTTTTGATAAAATTGCGAAAAATTTTCGCGACGAAGTTTCCAACCTGCGGAATATTCCGCTGCAGGTTTCCGAAAGCGGCAAGGGCGAACTGGTGACCATCCTCAATGCACGCGAAGAAAAGCTGCGCGAACTCTTCCCGGATTTCAACGAGGCAAAGCGCGATGCGCTGCTGGCTGCTTTGGTTGACATCGCCGATGATCGTGGCGATGAGATTCTCATCTCCCTCTTCGCCGACCACATTCGCGAGGTGGACAGCATAAACACCCATCTCGAAGCCATCCACTTGAAGGAGGCAGACAACATCACCGCTGAAAGCAACATGCAGGCAGGCTTGATGCTCGTTTCCAACGTGCTGGATCTGCTGGTCTCCACCGTCAACGACCTCAAGGCCAACATTGACGACACCCGGATCAACCAATAACCCTTCCACCGAATCTAAACCTTTCCCCACCTATGAGCAACGAATCCAAACCGAAGGAAGCACGCCTGGCCGCCGAGTTTGTCGAACAAACCCGCAACCGCCTCGAACGATCCTACAAAAACACCGTCATCGTCACCATCGTGGTGCTCTCACTGGTCACCATGTATTTCGTGGCCCTGAACCATTACGTGGTCAACGAAGCCATCTCCACCGCCAAGATTTACACTGATATGTACCAGGACGATGTGGAGAAATACACCGCGATCTCCAAGGACAGCATCGGCGTAGCCCACGCCCTCACGGATCCGGATGTTGCACCAGGCCTCACCTTGCGCATCCTTGTTGAGCAAACTGATGCCACTCTCGAGGGGGAAACTCTGTCCTGGGATGCATGGATTGCCACCCTCAAGGGCAACCTCAAGAAGATCCCCGAATGGGCCGATGATGAATCCACCAAGAATGCCGGCCAAAACATGCAGGCTCGCGTGCAAACTTGGACCGAGAAGGTCCTGAAGACTTCCTCTACCGAGATCGGCGAAGCCTTCGATGTGTATCTAGAGGACAATCAGGAGGCGATTTCCAAGTTTGCCGAGGACACCCAGGACGAGACCGCACGCAGCATTCTCGCCGACGGTCTCCAGGCTAAGCTGGTCAACTTCATGGACGAAACGGAAATCACCAACCGCGGCACCCTCGCCAAGGAATCCAAAAACGTCCTGATCAAGCTCCAGCGGGCCAATAAAATCGTTGCAGAACTTGCCAGCCAGGATTCCAGCGATCTCAACGAAGAACAGCGCCGCCTGCGCCTGGCCATTGCCCTCCTCATGGAAGGTGCCCGGGAATTTGAAATCCCCGAGGACGGTACCCAATAACACACTTACCGTGCCCCGCCCCTTGATTCGGGCGGGGCTTTTTTTTTGTGCCGCACGGTTCCCCCTGTTATCCTGCCCGTCCATGGCTAACTCTCCCCAATCGCTCGGAATCATCGCCGGCAACCGCACCCTGCCGCGCGTGCTTGCCCGTGAAGCCCGCGCTGCGGGTGTCCAGCACCTTGTGGCAGCCGCTTTCACGGGTGAGACTGAGCCGGAATTGGCCGAGCTGGTGGATGTCATCGAATGGCTCCGCGTCGGGCAATTGGGAAAACTGGTGGCATTTTTTCAGGAACACAAAATCACCCAGTGCGTGATGGTCGGCCAAATCGCACCCAAAAACCTGTTCGACCTCCGACCCGACCTGCGCGCAGTCAAGCTTCTCTCTCGCTTACCCGAGAAGAACGCGCATTCCCTTTTTGGCGGCATTGCCAATGAACTTGCAGAGGACGGCATCACCCTCATCGAGGCCACCCCATGGCTGAAACCCGCCATGCCCGAGCCCGGGTTTCAACTCGGCCCCGAACCAACCGATGATACCCGCACCGACATCGAATATGGGATTCGCATCGCCCGCGAAACCAGCCGGCTCGAGATCGGCCAAACGGTTGTCGTAAAGAATGGCACTGTCCTTGCCGTCGAAGGCCTGGAGGGAACCGATGTCTGCCTCACGCGCGGCGGCGAATTGGCCAGGGACGCCGTTGCCGTGAAAATCCCCAAACCGGGCCACGATCTCCGTTTTGATATTCCTTGCCTCGGGGCACAAACTCTGGAAACCTGCGCGGCCGCCCACATCCGGGCGCTCGCCTTCCAAGCCGGCCAAACACTGTTGCTGGATGAACAGGAGGTGGACGCTCTGGCCCAATGCCACCGAATCACCCTAATTGCTATTTAATTATGCTCAATTCTTATGAACTGTTCGGCTTCATCTCCCCGGAACTGGCCAGCCGCATTCTTGCCGATACCGCAGAAGATAATCGCGAACTCTACGAAGCCACCCTTGGCGCCGTCGCCCGCCTGCGCGGAATGCGCCCACAATTTCTCAAGAAACAACCCAAGCCAACCCGTCACAAAATCATGGTGCAAGCGATGTCCAAGCCTGCCTTCGACGAGGCGGCGGGCTCGCTTTTGCGCGGCTGGCTGCTTAAGCATCAGATCGGACTGCTCACCCAGTTTCTCGATGCGCTGAACATTGAGCACGAGGAGGGAGTCGTGGAGGAATTGCCCGGAACGATTTCTGACGAGCAACTCAAGGTCGCACTGGATGGCCTGCTGGCTGCTCATGAGCGGGAAGTGGTGGTCCTTTATCTCCACGCGTTCCACACCATGAACGAAGCCGGGTGGCCAAACCTGGAAGAGGCGTTGGAGAACGATGAGCGACTTCAACTTTTTTGAGTCCTTTTTCGCACTTTTTTCCAAAAATGGCTTTTATCCGAAGCCCGCTTCGGTATTCTTTCGCGCCTCACACGCATTGTGATTTGTAATAAAATGGAACCTCAAGGCGATATCGCTCTCATCGGATTGGCCGTAATGGGCCGGAATCTCATTCTAAACATGGATGACCACGGCTACACAGTCGTGGCGCATAACCGCACAGCCGCCCGCGTGGATGAATTTTTGGCGGGTGAGGCCCAAGGCACCAACGTCATTGGAGCGCGCTCCATCCCGGAAATGGTCGCCCACCTCAAGACTCCCCGGCGGGTGATGCTGCTCGTGAAGGCCGGCCAGCCGGTTGATGATTTCATTGAAAAACTTTTGCCCCACCTTGCCCCCGACGACATCATCATTGATGGTGGCAATTCACTTTACGAGGACACCGTTCGCCGCACAAAATATGTGGAATCTCGGGGCTTGCTTTACATCGGCACCGGAGTTTCAGGCGGCGAGGAAGGCGCGCGAATCGGCCCCTCCATTATGCCAGGCGGCACACAGGCTGCGTGGCCTCACGTGAAAGAAATTTTTCAGGCCATCTCCGCCAAAGTGGAGGACAACGCCCCCTGCTGCGACTGGGTGGGTGCTGACGGTGCAGGCCATTACGTTAAGATGGTTCACAATGGCATTGAGTACGGCGACATGCAGCTCATTTGTGAGGCGTATAATTTGATGAAAACCGGCCTCGGCATGAGCGCCGATGAAATGCACGCGGTGTTTGCCGAATGGAATACCGGCACGCTAGACTCTTATCTAATCGAAATCACCCGCGACATTCTTGGCTACAAGGATTCCGACGGCGAACCCCTCGTGGAAAAAATCCTCGATACCGCCGGCCAAAAAGGCACCGGCAAATGGACCGTTATCAATTCCGCTGAACTGGGCATGCCCATCACACTCATTGCCGAGGCTGTTTACGCCCGCTGCATCTCCGCCCAAAAAGCGGAGCGCGTCAAGGCGAGCAAAAAAATCCGAGGCCCCAAGCCCGCCATCACTCGCGACCGGGCCAAGTTCATCGAGGATATTCGCTGCGCTCTTTATGCCTCCAAGATTGTCAGTTACGCTCAGGGCTTCATGTTGCTGCGCGCTGCGGCGAAGGAATACCACTGGCACCTCAATTACGGCAACATCGCCATGATGTGGCGCGGCGGCTGCATTATCCGCAGCGCGTTTCTCGGCAAAATCAAGGCCGCCTACGACAAGCATCCCCGCCTCCAATCGCTGCTGCTCGACACCTATTTTAAACGGGAAATTCGCCACAGCCAAAAGGGTTGGCGAAATGTCGTTGCGGTTGCCGCCAAGCGGGGCATCCCGGTTCCCGCCTTCAGCACAGCACTTGCTTTCTTTGACAGCTACCGAACCGAGCGACTTCCCGCCAATCTCCTACAGGCGCAACGTGATTATTTTGGCGCCCATACCTACGAGCGCCTGGACGAGCCGCGCGGGAATTTTCATCACACCAACTGGACCGGCCGTGGGGGGGATATCGCCTCCACCACCTACAACGCATGAGCGACCCGGCCCAAGTCCTGCGCGATTTCCAGCCTGCCCACGATTTTTTTATCGGCATCGATTCAGACGGGTGCGTGTTTGACTCAATGGAAATCAAGCACAAGGAATGCTTTGCGCCGATGTTCATCAAGCATTTCCATCTGCAAGCCGTCAGCAAACATGCGCGTGAAGTCTGGGAATTTGTAAACCTCTATTCCAAAACCCGCGGGTACAACCGTTTCCCAGCGCTCATTCGCGCGCTCGATCTGTTGCGCGAACGCCACGAACCCGCCGCCCGCAAAGTAGATGTGCCCACTTTCCCCAGCCTCGTTGAATGGATCAAACGGGAAACCCGGCTCGGCAATGCCTCCCTCGATGCCGAAGTCGCCAATGGTAACACCGGCCTCGGCCCTATTAAGGAGTGGAGTGATGCCGTAAATGCCTCGGTAAAAGACATCGTGCACGGAGTTCCCCCTTTTCCGCTGGTTCTGGAAACGCTGGAACAATCAGCTGCAATGGCGGATTGCATGGTGATTTCCCAAACCCCCACCGAGGCTTTGGAACGGGAATGGGCGGAGAATCATTTGGACAAATTCGTTGCAGCAATTGCCGGACAGGAGATGGGCACCAAAACCCAGCACCTTGAACTTGGGGCCGCGGACAAATACCCGCAGCAACATATCCTGATGATCGGCGATGCACCAGGCGACCACGAGGCGGCTCGGGCCAGTCGAGCGTTGTTTTTTCCAATCAAGCCCGGCGAAGAAGAATCCAGCTGGAAGGAACTCCACGATGTGGGCTTAGAAAAGTTTTTCACGGATACATTTGCCGGTGAATACCAGCAGGGATTGCTCAGCGAGTTTGAGCGTTGCTTGCCCGATCGCCCCGATTGGCAACGGTGATTATTCCCCCGGATCCTCTTCGCTGGGCTCGCGTTCGCTGAGTTTCGTGAGCCGCACCCGTTCCACCTGCCGACGGTAGGTTTGCTCCACACGCAGCTCGAATCGCCCGAGTTCCAGTTCGTCCCCGACGCTGGCAAATGTGCCCAGGCGCTTGGTGATCAACCCGCTCACGGTGGTCACGCCCTTGTCATCACAAGGTTCCCCGGCCAACTCCTCCAACTCATGCAAAGGCATGGAGCCTTCGAGTGACCACGTAACCTCATCGATCTGCTGAAAGAAGGGTTTCTCGTGTTCATCAAACTCATCCTGAATCTGCCCAACGAGTTCCTCCAGAATATTTTCGAGAGTCACCATGCCCACGGTGTCACCGTATTCGTTGACCACCAGCGCGAAATGAAGTTTACGATCAAGAAAAATTTGAAGCAATCCCTCAAGCCGGGCTGTTTCCGGCGTGTACACCAGATCGCGCACGTACTCGTTCAGTTCCGCCGCTGATTGTGCGCTGCTCCGATGCGCATAAAGATCCTTGATGTGCACTACGCCAAGGGTCTCATCTAGATTGCCGTCCTCACACAACGGAAATCGTGAGTGGCGGGTTTGCTCGGCCACTTCCATGCATTGGGTGATGCTGGCGCGCGTGCTTAAGCCCACGATTTCCCGGCGCGGTCGCATGACGTCGCGCGCAATGCGGTTCTTAAGGTCAAACGCATTGAGCACAAGATCGCGGCTGAAGGCTTCCCTGGGCGATCCATCGCCGCCGGCACCGATCATCATTCGCAGCTCTTCTTCGGAATGAATTTGCCCGTGCTCGTCCACTTCACCGAGTCCCACTTGTCTGAGCAACCACAGGGCGCAGTTATTGAGCAGCCAAATGAACGGATACATCGTCCAATAAAACCAACGCAACGGATAGGCCACCCAAAGTGTGGTGGATAGGGATCGCTGGATGGCAACCCATTTGGGCGCCATTTCTCCGACCACAATGTGCAGCACGGTGATGACACCGAAGCCCACGCCATACGAGATGGTGTGCCGCCAATGTTCATCGGCCAGCAGTGCGGATCCATTCACTTGAAGATCGTAGATGGGCCCGAGCAGTTTTTCAAAAATGGGGTGTTTTTGTTGGTCGTAACGGGCAACGTTAACCGG
>CAZJRV010000022.1:0-18720 GCA_964548235.1 uncultured Verrucomicrobiota bacterium | reverse complement strand
GAGCAGTGGCCTTTTAAGCCATTGGTCCGGGGTTCGAGCCCCCGCGCTCCTACCAGAAAACGTGGGCTTTCTTACGTTTCTGGAATCCGGCAATTTCATCTTCACCTTTTTTCACCGAATTATGCGTGAAAAAACGTGAGATTTCATTAGACAAATTGTTTTCAGCCCCAGCAGCATTTACACCAGTACCGGTGAGGCGTAGGGTGGCGCGCATGAGGTTTGTAGCTCATTTGGCGACGGCAACGTATTGCTTCATTATGCCTGCCGTATACCTGCCGGGATCAGGTGCATCATGGTCGGAAGCGGGCCTGTTTATTCTGAGCTGCATTATCATTTACTCTGCGGCCTATACTGTTTTCGCATCAGTTTATTATTTGGATTCTGGCCGTAAGTCGGGACCGATAATTAAGGGGACTATAGTGTGCGTGGCTGGGCTCGGCCTAATAAATTGGTCAGGGGTATTTATCAGCGACATCACCCCAATCCAGTACGGCATCTTAGGTATTTTTATGGGTCTCATCTTGGCGATGAACCGGAAGCCCGACCAAGAAGATATTGACGCCATCAATCAATAACAACGTAGCTCAATAAAAACCCAGCCAATCACCCCTCCCGAAGAAAACTCTCCTCATCGTCGCCAGATTCGCCCTAGCGAGTTTTTATTGCTAAAGAGGTTCAACACCCGCTCCCTAAATAGGACGGCTTAAATCGAAGGCGGAGCAATGGCTTTGCGTGAGAAAGCGTGAACAAAATAGAGCAGAGCTTTTTTAGGGGTTTTTATAACCTATCAATGTTCTTTTAAGCCATTGGTCCGGGGTTCGAGCCCCCGCGCTCCTACCATGTTTTCACTTTCTTCTCCTCATTTGTCACTGCTTGTTAACAACCTGTGAATTGCCAGTGCACACGAAGGAATAACTATCCCTTGGTTTGGGGTGTTTCCGTGGTAGGGTCTTTCCGTTGAGCGGATCTTCGGAGACGCTCGGTCGGTCAGCCGATCACGGAAGCGGGGTTCTTCGGAATCACCTCCGGAGGGAAAGACTTTGGGAGCAATCCCGGAGAAGGAACCTTTGAGGTAGCTTCCACCCAGGCCGGTCACCTTTCGGGGAGACGGGCTGGCCTGCCAACCTTCGGGGCGGCAGGCTGGGGGGTCGGTTCGGCTGTTGCCCTTGTAAAAGGGTAATTGCCCTGCCAAGGGCAACGACCTCGAGAGAACTCCCGCAAGGGAGCCCCCTTGAAAAGGATTGGTAGCCGCCCACGGCGAACTTCGGTTCACTTTGGGCGGTTTTTTGTTTTTATGAAGGCCAGTTCACTGGGATTGATTGGAAAGCTGGAATTGGGAGGGCCTTCTGTTTCTTGTTTCAATGGGCGTTCTCATTTCAGTTGACCGGGTTTTGCGGGGGCATTAGGTTGCCGCGCTTTATGATTATTGTCCTTAAACCACGGATTACAAAGCGGCAGGAGAACAGCGTGTTGCGCGAAATTCGCAAGCTCGGCTATGAGCCGCATGTGATGCGCGGAGTGGCGCGCACGGTGGTGGGGGCGATCGGCGATGAGAAAAAA
The DNA here is from genome assembly GCA_964548235.1 of uncultured Verrucomicrobiota bacterium. GTDB lineage: Bacteria > Verrucomicrobiota > Verrucomicrobiia > Limisphaerales > UBA1100 > JACNJL01. The sequence goes on along the minus strand of CAZJRV010000022.1, from coordinate 17,160 downwards.
AATCCGTCACTCGAAACGCTCACTTCCTGGCCGCAGGTGGAGAGTGTGACGCCTATCCAGAAACGATTTCGATTGGTGGGACGCGAGGCGCATCCAAAAAATTCCACAGTGAAGGTGGGCCGCCATTTGATTGGCGGAAAGAAATTTCAGGTGATGGCCGGGCCGTGTTCGGTGGAAAGTGAAAAGCAGTTGATGGAAACGGCACACGCGGTGCGCAAGGCGGGGGCCACCATTTTGCGCGGGGGTGCCTTCAAACCGCGCACTTCACCTTATGAATTTCAGGGCCTTGGCGAAAAGGGGCTCAAAATGCTGGCCAAGGCGCGCGACGAAACGGGGTTGCCGATTATCACCGAGTTGCTTTCGCAAAAGCATGCGGACCTCGTGGCGGAGCATGCGGACATCCTGCAGATTGGCACGCGCAATGCGCAGAACTTTCAACTGCTCATTGCTGCGGCGCACACGGGAAAGCCGGTGTTGCTCAAGCGGGGGATGTCCATGCGGATCCAGGAATGGTTATTGGCGGGTGAATATGTTTTGGCCAACGACAACGCAGGGTTGATGTTCTGCGAGCGCGGCATCCGCACGTTTGAAAATTACACGCGCAACACGCTGGATCTTTCCGCCATCCCGGCGATCAAGCAGGAGTCCCATTGTCCGGTGGTGATCGACCCCAGCCAGGGTTGTGGGCGCGCGGACCTAATCAACAGCCTGTGCAAGGGCGCGGTGGCGATGGGGGCGGATGCGTTGCTCATCGAGGTGCACCCCAACCCTGCCGAGGCGTGGAGCGATGGCGCACAGCAAATCACGCTCGATTGCTTCAAGAAACTCATGCGCGAATTGAAGCCCTTCATCAAGGCGGCGGGGCGGAGTTAAGTGGGTTGGCTGTGAATCTGTAAATCGGCATATTTTTTAGTGGACGCTCCCGGGTTTCACTGCAAGACTGGGCGTATGAAAGCATTATTCGTTGCTGCGTTATCCGTTCTTCTCATTGGAGGCTGCTCCAAATCCGACAAGAAAGACTCCGCATCCGGAGAGGATGTGGGCCCGATCAATTCATCCCGCGATTTGGCCAAGGTATTTTTTGCCAAGGTGGCTTCCGGCGACAAACAGGCGGTGGTGAACATGACGCTGCTGGGGGCTTCGGACGAGGAGTTGAAGCAGTTTTTCTCGGATATGGGCATCACCGAGGAGCAGGGGAGCCGTTCCATCCAGGAAATCAAATCGGAAAAAAGCAAGTTCATGAGCGGTGGCTTTAATGCTTTTGTTGCGGCCATGAAAAAAGAGGGCATTGATCCGAGCAAAGTAAAGCTGGCAAAGGTAGACACATCGGGAATTGGGAAATTATCTTCTGCCGATGGTGGCAAAGGATCGTTGATTGGAGGCGAATTGGTGCTTCATTTCAAAAATGGAGGGCAGTTATCCAAGGCAGTGGTCGTTGTCGAATGTGCCAAGCTAAAAGAGGGATGGGTGATTGTGGACAAACCGGCGGTAAGCCTGACACGCGGGAACCAGCAGATGGCGGGGATTGGCCCGGGCGGGGCACCGCCAAACTTTCGGCCGCCTACAGGTGCAGGTCCGCCCACAGGAGCGGGGCGACCCCAGAATCCCGATGGCCCAGGCGGGCCGGGCGGATCCTTTCCGGGCGGGTTAAGGCCGCAAGTGCCGGGGGGATTTGGCCCCGGCCCATCCGGTGGCGGTGCGGAATCTTCCACGGAGTATGATGAAAACTGGACAACCGATCTGCCGGCCGCCATTCAATTGGCCAAGAAGGAAAACAAACACGTCTTTGTCGATTTCACCGGCTCGGACTGGTGCCCCCCCTGCAAGGCCCTGCACCGCAACGTGCTAACCAAACAGGCGTTCCTGAATTATGCGAAGGAAAACTTGGTGCTTGTGGTGATCGATTTCCCGCGAAGCCTGCCTCAAGCTGCCTCCTTGAAACGCGCCAACCGGATTCAGGCACAAAAATATCGGGTGGAAGGCTACCCCACGGTCATCCTGATGGATGGCGATGGGAAAACGCTGCACCGCGAATCCGGCTATTCCGGGGCAGGTGCGGCGGCTTACGTGGCCAAGTTGAAAACCAAGATTACGCGCTAGCGCCGAATCGCGCTTTGGCCCGTCTGGCGAGCTTACCCTCGGCCTAGTCCATTGGTTGGGTCGGGGTATTTTTATCGATTGAAATTTTCTGACCACCCTCCTATCCTCGGCAGACAATGAAAGCCATTCCAAGAAAGATTCTTCTCCTCTCCGTGTTGGTATTTTTTGGCTGCGTTACGGCGGATGAAAAATCCTCCATTTCACAGGTGGAATCCCTCGGCGGCCGCGTGCTTTATCTTGCCAAGGACTCCGAGCAATACACCGTCACCATCACCAAGGATGCGTTTGGCACAAAGACCGGGTTTACCACCGCGGATACCAAACTGCTGGGCACCTTGAAAAACGCGGTGGAGATTTCCCTGCAACATCCCGATGCGGACGATGCCTGGGTGAAATCCCTGAAGGGCCTCAACGGGTTGAAGAAGCTGCATCTGGAAAAAACCAAAATCACCGACCAGGCACTCGATACCGTGGGCGGACTTACAAACCTGGAGTACTTAAACTTGTACAAAACCGGCATCACCGACAAAGGCCTTGGCAAATTGAAGAACCTGAAGCAACTCAAGAGCCTTTACCTTTGGCAAACCAAAGTGACTGCGGCCAAGGCCAAGGAATTCCAGGCAGCCATGGCCAAGGCCGGCAACAAGGACCTCGCCATCAACCTTGGCGTGAACCAGGATTTCCCCAGCGTGAACACCCTCGCCCGGCTCCAAACCGTCCGCGCAGCTTCCGAGGTGGCCGCACGCGAGGCAGCCGCCAAGGCCGCCCAAGCGGAGGCCGACCGCATCGCCGGCATCAAGATGCCCACCTTCGACAAGGACATTCTGCCAATCATCCAAAGGCGCTGCACCGAATGCCACGGCAAGGAGAAACAAAAGGGCAAGCTGCGGCTCGATAGTTTTGCCGAACTGATGAAGGGCGCGGATGGTGAGCCGATTTTTACTGTGGGCAAGCCGGGCGAAAGTGAAATCCACAAACGCATCATGCTGCCCGACAGCGATGATGACCGTATGCCGCCCAAAGGCAACCGGGTATCCAAGCCCGTGGCAGAGTTGATTGCACGCTGGATTGAACAAGGTGCAAAACAGAAATAACCGTGCAAACCGAAACTCCGCCGCGCGAGAGCGTGCGCGAGTGTTCAGTGGCAAAAATTTCACGCCAATTGCGCCAATCCCGCGCATCCATCGCGCAGACTTTTCCGCCCTCGGAAAATGAATGCCGCTTTTTAGGGGAAAAACGCCAAGTCCATCACACGGGCGAAGTTGGCACGAGGTTTGCTCTGTCTATTGGCACAACAGGTAAAACAGCCTCTAAAAAATAAACACAAGTTGCTGTAACAATAGAAGGACTGGATCGCCTGGGGAGTTGGGGCAGCTTAGCTGCCCCTTTTCTCTTTTATTCTCCTTAATCGCATCAACCCCGTTTTTCTTCGATCGCGTTTTCCCGCATGCCGGATTTCTGGGTTTCGGAAAAAAATTGAACAAAACCGAAACCTCATCCCCGTTAACGCGTCCAATACCTTGGATGCGTCCAATATTCCATTGGACAAAACCTGCTAAATTTCGTCTAATGCCCGAGATGTTGATGGAATTGGTTAATTGGAATTGAAATAGCTATTATGAGCACCCCCCCCCCCCCCCCCCCCCCGGGAGCCCCCCCCCCCCCCGCCCGGCCAGTGGCCCCCCCAGCCCCCACCTCCACCCCCGCCCGGTGATGCCACGCCGCCGCCTGCCGGCGATGTGCCCCCGACTGCCCCTGCCCCTGCCGCTGCAGTTCCACAACCTCAATTCGTCACCCCTGCCGCCAAATCCGCCGGCGGTTCCAAGAAAATCATTTTCATTCTTATCGGCGTCATCGCCCTCGGTGGCATTGGCTTTGCCGGCTACAAATATGGCTGGCCCTACATTCAGGCCAAAATGGGTGGAGGCGATATCAACACGCCCGATGGTGCCATTAAACGGGTGTTCGCCGGCTTGGCTGATAACAAGCCCGAGGTGCTCTGGGAAGCGCTGCCTGCCAAACATCAGGATTTGATCCATGATGAAATTAAGAAATCGAGTGCCAATGTCGATGCCGAGGTGCAGGCCAAACTAGTCTCGGTCCTCAAAAAAACTGTCGGAGTATTGAAGGGCAAAAAGACTCTCATACTGCAAACCGTGCAGACCATGAGCGGACAGGGCGGCCCACAAGGCGGTGCGCAGGGTGCCGGTGTCCCGCCCGAGATCACCGAGAATTGGGATGGCATTGTGAGCTTGCTTGAAATCGTCGTGAACAGCAAAGCCATGACCCCCGAATGGGGCAAGACCCCCGACGTGGGCGCATTACTCGAGGAAGACGGCGGCAAACTGATGAGCTCGCCGGTGCTGGAGATTTTTATCAACAAGGCTCTGGCCGCATCCAGCGATGCGGATGCTCCCAAGGACATGGCGCAATTGCGCTCCTGGATCAAGGGCATTGATGTCACCGTTATTTCCTCCACCGAGACGACTGCCAAGGTGAAAATAAGTTCATCTGATTTCACCATCCCGGACGATGAATCGGAATTGGACATGGTAAAAGTGGATGACCGCTGGTTGCCCAAGCAAATAGCCGACGGCTTGGATCAAATCATCGCCATGCTCAAGCAGGCCACTCCCATGGGTCAGCAATTCGGCAGCACCCCGATGACAGACCAGCAAAAAACGGCGACTCTCACATTTTTGACATCCCTGGACAGTGCGCTTGATCAACTTAACCAAGCCAGCACCATACAAGAATTTCAGACCGCCGCGATGATGGCTGCCGGAAACTTGATGGGGCAAATGATGGGCTTGCAACAGGCCTTTGGCGGTGGAGGAATGGGGGGTGGGTTCCCCGGCACTGGCCCGGGCATTGGTCCTGGCATAACCCCAGGCGGCGGTTTTCCCGGCAACCCCGGCACTGGGCCCGGCACACAACCCGGCACCGGTGGCGGCATCAACCCCGTTACCGGCCTGCCCGGACTGGCTCCGCGCGGCCCAACCGGCTACCGGATGACCTGGACCGTGGGATTGGGGGAACGCAACCGCATAGACAAAATTTACCTCGGCAAAACCGAGGAAATCGTGAAGCAAGTATTTGGTGAACCTGCCCAGAAAGTGGGGCAAATCTGGGTTTATCGTGACCTTAAAATCCGGAACATCGGCCGAGGAGGAACCTTCACCACGGCGGAATTCGTGATGCAAGACGGCAAAGTCGCGCGCGTGATGGTCAAGCCATGAGAATTGGCACTTGGATTTACCGCGAACAGGCGGTTAAAATCGCCGCGAACGGCAGACTGAAGGCCTTCACCCATTTCCAAAAATGAAAAGTGGGTTGGCCTCGCGGAATTGTAACATGAAATCAACCCTCCCACTCATCCTCATCGGCCTCGTCCTAGGCTGCGGCAAGCCCACGGGCAAACCGGGCGCACCCTTAAAGACCACAAAGCCCTCCCCGTCCGATGCCAATCAATCCACCGGTGACAAGGTGGCCGATTCGTTGCAGGATATTTCCAACACCATTCGCAATGTGCAGGCGCTCACCGAGAATGTGAAGCACATGAAAGGCCTGCAAATCGTACCAGAACGAGCTACTTGGGAATACAAAATTATCGATCCGGTTGATGCCGAGATCAGCCTCGAGACGCGCCTCAACGATCTTGGCGCAAAGGGCTGGGAACTTTCCGGCACCACCCGCAACGGCAAATTCATTCTCAAGCGCCAGAAACAGAAGGACTAGAGCCGGCATTGCCTTTCCGCGCGCGCTGTCCTACATTCCCGTCCCCCGGGCGATTGGCGCAGTGGCTAGCGCAGCGGTTTTACACACCGAAGGTCGCAGGTTCAAATCCTGCATCGCCCACCAGTATTTTCCTTCAGCACGTTGGCTTGGCGACGCATTTTCTCTCAAGAAAGTCGTTGGGAACGCGGGTTAATTTGTGTGGTTTTTCAGGATCAAAATCGGTGTAGGATTTTCAGCCCAGCGTTTCAGGAGGGTCGGCGGAATTTGTCGTGATCGCGGAAATGGCATATTGTACGCGCCCAATACAAGGTCGATGTCGTTGTCACGGTCAATGTCCCCGGCGTCCAGCGTGATCCAGCGTCCGCGATCTGCTTCAGGCAGATTGAATGCGGAAAATTGCAGGGCTTTGTCCTGGCGTAAATAAATAAATCCGGCCTTGGGGTTGAGTTTGTAATCCGCGAAATACGAAATGGATGCGATGTCCAGATCGCCGTCTTGGTCGAAGTCGCGCGCTAGCGCCTTGTAAGCGCCTGGTTGAGAGAAAAAAAGTTCGCGGGTAAATTTGTTGTTGCCATCGTTTAAATGCACGCGCACTCCGTGGTAAGGACGGGATGGAGCGGGGTCGAGCTCCCCGTTGTCCCCGTTGGTGATGAGGAGGTCGGGGTGTCCGTCAGTATTGAAATCTGCCACTTCAATATGCGAATGCCCCCACATGGGTTGGCGCTCCAGCAACATGCGCGGTTCGAACTGGTTGTTGCCCAGGTTGAGCAGAAGGTAGACCGCCTCGCGAGCCTGTCCGGTCAGGATGACCAGATCCGGCCGGTGATCTCCATTGAAATCGGCGCTGGCCGCGTTCAGGCAGCCTGGCATCTCCAGCAATGTGTGGCGTTGAAACGAATTGCCATGGTTTTCCAGCCAAAACACGCTGCCCGTGTAGTGGCCGTATTCGCACACTACAAGATCTTCCCGGCCATTTCGGTTCAGGTCCACGGGCAAGACATCGGTGGGTCGGTGAAGAGATGCAGCGAGGGTTTCCGACTTGCCCTCCCGCCACAGGATCAATGCGCCGGTTTTCTCAAAGGAAGGCATGAAGCTCCCAATCAAGGCGCCCAGCATGCCGCCGGATGTGAAACGCATTTCCACCGGTGAACCGCCCATTTTCAGGGGCGGGGTTTGCCAGTCCATCCCGGGGGTCATTCGGTGGACTGTTTGGGTGGGGTTATGCGTCACCCATATTTCGCCAGATTCAGGAACAATCCGAACTGCGATGCAACTTGCATCAAATGGTGCGCTTGGGTTCAGCGCGGTGAATGTCTTTTGTGAACCTGCAAATTTAACCCCCTCGGGACGTTGCAATTTTTGCGGGGCTTTGGTGAGGTAATAATTTTGGATTAGTTTCCATTTCTTTTCAGACATGAGAGGCTGGGCTGGGAACAGGCCGGCGGCTAAGACGCGTTCAAACCCGTTGGTGTTGGACACACCCGTTTCAGGTGGCGCCAATCCCACCCAGGGCAACATTTGGGTCAACATCACATCCCACGCACCCTTGTCGAGCATCTCCGGCGTTGGCAGGGTGTGGCAGGTGACGCAGTGTTGCCGGGCCAGGGCCTCCCCTTGCGCAAGGATTTGCTCGATGCTTTCATTCAATTCATCGGGTTGATTTGCGGGAGGCTCCGGCTCGGCCAATTCTTGAATCGACACGCGCTGTGTCCACACGACGATCGCCAAGGTTGCGATCCCAAAAATGATGACAATGTATTTTTGCAGGCGATGGCTCATAATGGCGTGACGTGGAGAACTGGCGCAGGCGGTTTGCTTCGTCCCCTTGAGGTGAATGATACAGTCGCCGCATGTATTGTAAAGGTTGGCTGTGGCTGCCAGTGCCTACGGAGCCTGCAAAGGCAATTGTTGAATCCCCAGCTTCACGGCTGCTCACACACAAGGGGAAAATAATCTTCAGCATCCATCTGTGCATCCGGAGAGTTGCAGGGGAATCAGCCGCCGCAAAAAATTTAGGGTGCAGTGAATCGGACTGCCGCCAGTGGGGAGGATGAACGGGGGAAATTGGAACGATACCGATCGTGGCTGAAAGAAAACGAGTCTGCGCGCTAACGAATAAATATCAATTCCCCTGCACCCCTTGCCCGCCGACCACCGCTGTGGGGGGTTGTATTGGCCGACTCAGGCTTGTCTGCGGATTGCCACGCGTGGAACCGCCGCGCGATTTGAGATGCGCATCGATGGCGGAATTGAATGTGCCCGCGTTCACCTGTGACACACTGCCGTCGGCGAGCGATTGCTGCCCCTCATCCTTGTTCAGCCGCGCCATGATGTAGGGCGACAGGCGCTTGACCTCCGCCGGGGGCGTGGTTTCTGTCAATTCATCCGCGCCCACAAAGCGTGTAGAATTGCCGGGCGGATTTCGCACTACCCTGCAGATGGCTTCATAGCCGGTGATGATCCATTGGCTTCCAAATGGCTTGAGGCAGGGGTGCTCGGTGTTGCGCGAGAGGCCCACAATGGTGGAGGGCAGCAACTGGTCGCCCCCGTGGCATACGGAATAGCTCAGGCCCTTGGGATCCATTTCACGCAGGCCGCGATAATTCAATTCCATCCGCTCGTTGGCCGCGCTGGCCATGGGATCGCACGGGGAGAGCAGTGTCTTGGGCGAGTCCAGCGCGTTGCGGATGCTGCCGATGCAAAATACGGTGGACACGTCACGCACCCGGCGATTGGCCGGCGCCTGATTGGGGAAGGGGGTTGAGCCAGTCAGTCCGGCCGTCACTTGCGCCTGCTCCTTCAACGTGAGCAGCCATGGGTAGTGGCTGTCGTAATCATTGGCGAACCCCGTGAGAGCCAGCGTGACCTGCCGCAGGTTGCTGGCACATCGAAGACGGTTGGCCTTGTTTTGCGCGCGCGCCAACACTGGCAGCAGGATTGCCGCAAGGATGCCGATGATGGCCACCACCACCAGTAACTCGATCAACGTGAATCCGCGTCGGGCCGGGCTTGAAACCATTGCTTGCATAACTGTGTGCACCATAACGAAAATAGTGACCCTTGCCAACGGAAAAGGCTGTCTCGAGAGGTATAACCAATAAGGGAAGCCCCAGCCGAAGCCGAGGCCTCCCAATGCCCCCTTGAATTAGGCGCTAACGCCATTGCCACCAGCGGTTTTTGCGATCGCGTCGGAAGGGTTTGCGTTTCTTCAACACCAAACGCCCTTCGATGTTGCCTTCCGCACCGCGCCAGCCGTCTACGGCAATGTGGTAGGTTTGCCCTCGCCGCACGTTGAACCGCACGCGGCTGGTGAGTCGGCCGCCACTGTCGTCATCGCGCGCCACGCGCCGTAATCGATCCAACGTGCTGCCGCGATAGACGGCCATCACCGTATCGAAATCGCTACCGCGCAGGGTGATGTCGCCCCGGCCCGAGCGCGGTGCAGTCCAGGTGAACCACACCGATTTCTCCGCCTTCAGCCAGTAATGGCGCGGCTCGCCATCCTCCGCTGTGGCGGCCACATTTGTGAATCCTGCCAAGCTTGCGCGGCGCCCGCTCAATCCGGCGGACTCATCGAAGTTGTCATTTGCCGGCGGGTGAATGACAGCCACCGCAAGGCTCGCACTGACCGAATCCTTTTCCGGCGCACTGGCATTTGCGGTGATGACCACTTCCGTTATCGACGCATCATCCGTCACCTCCAATGCTGCGGAGTACACGCCATCACCTGCGGTGAGATCGGGCGCGGCACCATCATCTGCGAAGGTGAGTGTTTCGCCATTTGCATCACCCGTGACCGTGGCATTGGTCACCGGCGTGACGTCCGTGACCGTGGCATACACGGCGGCTGTGCGCCCGCCGCGCAATGGATCTTCCGAAACGGCAAGCGTCAGCTCAAGCGAACCATCATCGCCACCATCCAGTGCGTTGCCCGCGTTGGCTAGGCCACCGCTGACGGTGCGCCCGCGCAGTGAATCCAGAAACACGCTGGTGTTCAGCAACTGCGCCTTGGCTTGTGTGACGCTCAAGGAGTTGTCATTGGCGAGCATCAGCGCCATCACGCCGGCGACGTGCGGGGTGGCCATGCTGGTGCCGCTGTAGTAGGCGTAACTGTTATCCGAATCCGCCACGGTGGAGAAGATATCCACGCCCGGCGCGCCGAGATCTACGGTGGATGCGCCATAATTGGACCAACTGGCCAAATTGCCTGAGCGATCAATCGCCGCCACAGCGATGATGTTGTCCAGATCATACGCGCTCGGGTAGCTGGGCGAGTTGTCGGTATCTAAACCACTATTCCCCGCCGCAGCGATGAACAATACGCCCGCATCTTCAGCGCGTTTGATGGCATCGTACAGGCTTTGGCTGAAGCCGCCGCCGCCCCAGCTGTTGCTGAGAATCTTGGCGCCTTTGGCCACGGCGAAGTCGATGCATTCCACAGCGCCGCTGGTATAGCCGCTGCCCTGTGCGCTGAGGAATTTGCACGCCATCAGCTTCACCTCCCACGCCACGCCCACGTGCGCATAGCCATCATTGGCCGAGGCCCCGATGGTGCCCGCGCAGTGCGTGCCGTGCCCGTGATCATCCATCGGATCGCCATCGCCGTTGATGACATCGATGCCGTACACGTTGTCCACGTACCCATCCCCGTCATCATCAATCCCATTACCGGCAATCTCATCAGGATTCACCCACATTTGATTGCGCAGATCGTGATGCGTGTAGCGGATGCCCGTGTCGATCACCGCCACCAGCACATCCGAGGAGCCAGTGGTGGTTTCCCACGCCTTCACCGCGCCGATATCGATGCCAGCGCGCCCGCCGTTCTGGCCCGTGTTGCGCAAGCCCCACAACCAGCCATTGGCGTAGGCGTCATCGTCCGGCTCACCCGTGCGCGTGAGCAAGTAATCCGCCTCAGTCGAATCAAACGCGCCGGTGCTTTGCAGCATTTTCAGGCCCGTCATCAACTGCATTTCCCCATCAAGCGCCGCCCGCTCACCTTCCGCCGGGGGCAGGTTAACCGCCACCCAGCCCAGCGCATTGGGTTCACCGGCCAATTGCGCGCCAATGGAATTCAGAGCCGTGCGGAGTTCCTCGATGGAAGTGCCGGCATTCACCCGCGCCATCACACGCGAGGCATGCGCGGCCTGTCCGCGATAAAGCACCGCATCCGGCGGCAGCTTAGTTGGCAATGGTTCACCTTGCTGTGCGACGTGCGCACGCCATTGCCGGCCGCTCGAATCCACCTGCGCCTGAGCGCGATGTTTCAACGTCAGCGTGCTGCGCAACGGCTTGCTCTGTTCGTTTGCGTGTGACTGAATCTGTTGTGCTTGCAATTCCCGGGCAGCTACTTGCGCCTGGGATCGAAGCCGATCAAACCGATCCGCCCCCAATGATGCAGGTGACGCGGATGAATTCATCGACGACAACCGATCCGAACGGGTGGATGGATTTTGAGTATTTGAAATGCCCCACCATAGCAGGATGCCGGCGAGACTGAAGACCGCCGCCCAAGCGGCTGGTCGGGTAGTGTGTATTTTCATGGCTATTGACCTTTCGTTTCAAAGGCCCATCAGCCCGGGAGCTACCCCAACCTTGCACAAGAACCCCAACCCCGCAACAGATGGCGCAACGAAGGTTGTTACCCTTTTACGTATTATACGTGTAAGGGGGAACGGAAATTGTAGAATACAAGCGGCAGAATCAAATGTAGGCAGGCCATTGGCCATTGGCCTAGTAGTATACCCTTAGTCCGAAACCGTGGCCGCCTACTCCCACTCGATGGTGCCGGGGGGTTTGCTGGTGATGTCGTAGCAGACGCGGTTGACGCCGTCGACTTCGTTGATGATGCGGTTGGAAATGGTTTCGAGCAGCTTGGGGGGAAGCTTTACCCAGTCGGCGGTCATGCCGTCTTGGCTGTCCACGATGCGGACGGCGATGGTGTATTCGTAGGTGCGTTCGTCGCCCATTACGCCCACGCTTTTTACGGGGAGGAGGACGGCAAAGCTTTGCCAAACTTTGTAGTACCAACCGGCGTCGCGGATGGCGGACATCACAATGCGATCGGCGTTGCGGAGTATTTCAAGGCGTTCTTCGGTGACTTCGCCCAGTAACCGCACGGCGAGGCCGGGGCCGGGGAAGGGCTGGCGCCAGACGACTTCCTTGGCCAACCCAAGCTCGAGGCCGAGCAAGCGCACTTCGTCCTTGAAGAGCTGGCGCAGCGGCTCGACAAGTTTGAATTTCATGTCCTTGGGCAGACCGCCGACGTTGTGATGGCTCTTGATGAGTGAGGCGGGGTTGCCATCGATGGGCACGGATTCGATGACGTCCGGGTATAGCGTGCCCTGCGCGAGGAACTTGGCTTTGCCGACCTTGCGCGTGGCTTTTTGGAACACATCAATGAAGGTGTTGCCGATGATCTTGCGTTTGGTTTCGGGGTCAGTGACGCCCTTGAGTTTGCGCAGGAATAGTTTGGCGGTGTCTTCGTACAGGAAATTGCACTTGAAATTGTCACGGAACAATTTTTGCACCGCCTCGGCTTCATTGGCGCGCAGCACACCGTTGTTTACAAAAATGCAGGTGAGTTGATCACCAATGGCGCGGTGGATGAGTGCGGCGGCCACGCTGGAATCCACCCCGCCGGAGAGGCCAAGGATGACGTGCTCGCCGCCGACTTGCGCGCGGATGTCCTCGACTGCCTGATCGATGTAGCTGCGCATCGTCCAAGTGCGCCCGCAGCCGCAGATTTTGTGGATGAAATTGCTGATGACCTTTTTGCCCTTGGGCGTGTGGACGACCTCGGGATGAAACTGCAGGCCAAAAAACTGGCGTTTGCGGTTTTCGATCGCCGCGTGCGGGGAGTTTTCCGTGACGGCCACGGTCTTGAAGCCGGTAGGCAGCTTGGTGAGCTTGTCGCCGTGTGAATTCCAAACCTGAAGGCTCTTGGGCAGTTTGCCAAAGAGCGCGCAGCGGCTGTCTTTCACGGTGAGCGTGCCCTTGCCGTATTCGCGTTTGGTGCCGCGCTCGACTTTGCCGCCGAGATACTTGGCCATCAGCTGCAGTCCAAAACAAATGCCCAGCATCGGCACGCCGAGATCAAAAATCTTTTTGTCCGGCAAGGGCGCTTTGCGGCTGTAAACACTCTGCGGTCCGCCGGAAAGAATGATGCCTCTTGGTGCGAGCTTTGCGATTTCCGGGGCGGGCGTGTGATAGGGCAGAATGATCGAAAGCACCTTGGCCTCGCGAATGCGCCGCGCAATGACCTGCGTGTATTGTGACCCAAAATCCAGAATGACAATCTGTTCCCGCATCGGAAAAGCGGACAGACTGCCGTTTCCATTCACGAAGGCGAGCCAAAAATGTGCCCAAAAAAAGCCCGGCAAAAGCCGGGCTTTATCGAGAGTGAAAATGTGGTTAGAGATCTCGAATTACCTCTTTGTGTTTTTCAAGGATGGGTTTGGTTTTCCCCGGTGATTTGAACAGGTTTAGTGAGTTCCAGGCCTTAATGGCGTTAATCATGTTGTCCTCATCTGTACTAACATTGCCCATTGCAGCTTTGTAGTCAAAGTTAGAATTACTCCATCTTTTTTGGGCTGCTCGGAAGGAGGTTTGCCAACCTTTCAATGAATCCCCCTTGGTGTTTAAGAGTTCCCTGCTGAGGTTAGGCAAATCCTTAATCAAGCGTTCTGTTAGGGCGAGTAGTTCCTCGTTGTCTGTAGTTTTGTAGTCCTTGGTTGCATTGACCATTGCGAGGAGTATCATAGTGTATTCCGACGTTACCTTACTGGCATTCATATTGCCATCTTTGACCAATGACCATGCACTGTTGTCCCCATCAAATGGTTCGCGATCAAAGTCTACGATTGCGCGGCGAAACAAATTAACAGATGTGACCCCTCTGGTTTCCATTATTTCATAGATGTCATCATATTCACCGCACAGGAATTTTGCGATTGAATTACCACGTATGGTCTTTAGAGACTGGATGTTGCCCCGGATTTCGAGGGAATCCACAAAATAAGGATCTAACTTGGCGGCCTTTTCAAAGTAGTCTTGGGCAAGATTGATCGATCGTGATGCGTCATCGTTATGTAACTTCATCGAAATGAGTGTATCCTTGTATGAATCATCCTCTGCAACTTTGTATTTCTCCGCATAGCTCGGGAGTTTTTGAATTTCTCCAATACCTTGCGAGAGGTAGAAGAAGATCAAGCCCGATTCTTTCAGGGCCCGCCGGGTGTCAGCATGGGTGGGGAATATATCCAGGATTTTACCAGCATTTTGGACGACCGCCTCATGATCGTGATCCGCCTTCGCTTGTTCCAACGAGGTGGAAAGTTTGATGGCTTTTACGACCTTGTCCAACTTCGCCAATTCGCCAGAGGTGGCGACGCCAAGAGATTCGAGTCCTCTAATGGCAATAAACATTGCTTCAAAATCCTGTTTGATGTTGGCCAGTTCGAGCTGCGCGCGTGCCCGGGCAATGGATTTTTGTTTGTCATTTTTTTCGAATGAGCTCCAACCCTTGGTTGTCTGGGTGGGGCGTGAATTTTGTTTCGCCAACTGCTCTGATATTTTTTTTAGGGTGTTGAGTTCTTCTTGAGTTGCTTCTCCTAAAATATCAAGTTTCTTGATGGACAGGAAAATCGAGTCAAAATTTTTGTTGATGGTTGCCAATTCCAACTCAGCACGAGTTAGGTCAACATTGACAACTGGGGCGGCGGTTGACATTCCGGTTGATTTTGTCGGGCTAAACGTGATAACTCCGGCTATTGCTGCAACAACGAGCACGGATGATATAATAATTATTGTATTTGTATTTTTCATTGGTACTTTGAGTTTAGGGTTAGGGGGTTGTGTAAAAATCTAAATCTTGATGATTTCAAATCGGTAGCCGCCTTGGCTGTAGATTGTTAAAATGAGGCCTTTTTTGAGGTCGGCTTGATCAATTGCTCTTTTGAACCCTTCGATGGACGTGATCTTTGTCTGGTTGATTTCGGTTATGACATCCCCTTCCTCCAGTCCCGCCTTGTCGGAAGGGCTATTTTTGGAAATCCTTGTGATGAGCAACCCTTGAGTGTTTGGGATGCCCAGTTTTTTCGAAGAATCCTTGTTCAGTTTGGAGACTCCCAGACCAATTTGCATGTTATACAGATCTGATTTCCCCTTGATTGACGAGGTGATTTGAGTTTTCTCATCCTTGAATTTCAGCGTTACCTTGATATTCATTTTCCGATTGTTACGGAGAATATTTAGGATCACCGGACGTCCAGCGGGGTTGAAACTGATCGCTGTCTTGAGGTCTTGCGCCGTGATAATGGGCGTTTTGTCCACCGCCAAGATGAGGTCCAGTGGCTTAAGGTTTGAATTCGATGCGGGGCTGTCGGGAGTGATTTTTTTTACAATGACCCCGTGGCGGGTATCCTTGTAGAATTTCCGGTATTCTGGATTTTCCTCAAGTGACAAGGCCGATACGCCTAGCCAAGCGCGGGTTACTTTGCCGTCACGGATTATCATCCCAGCAACCTTCATTGCAAAATTTGAAGGAATGGCAAACCCAATGCCCGCGTTGCGTTTGCCGTATATCAGTGTGTTGATTCCAATAACTTTTCCTTCGATGTTTACTAGTGGACCGCCGCTGTTACCGGGATTAATGCTGGCGTCGGTTTGAATGAAGTTCTGATCCTCTTCTGACTTATCGAACAAACTCGTTCGCCTCAATGCGCTGATATGGCCGACGGTGACGCTGTATTTCAGGCTGAATGGTGCGCCAACGGCAATCGCAAACTCGCCCACCTCAATTTTGTCGGAATCGGCAATCAGCGCTGCGGACAGGTTAGTTGCGGTGATTTTGACCACCGCCAAATCCGAGTGTTCATCATATCCTCTAAGCTCCCCCGTAAAATTACGACCGTCCTGCAGATAGACCTTGATTCGGATCGCATCATCAATCACATGTCGGTTGGTCAAGATGTATCCATTTTTTGAGATGATTACACCCGAGCCTGACTGGTTGAAAACATAATCTTGATTATCTTTGGGCTGTTTGCCTGACTGGTATCCGGGGGCGTTCTTTTTCAGAAAATCGTTGAATTGACCCACCCCGCTACTCTTCGGTTGGCCTTCTTTTGTGGCTACTCGCAAAACGGCTACGGAAGGGGAAACCTGCTTGGCGACATTTTTTAGCGCCAAGTTCAAAGACTTGGCGATTGCAAGTGGATCCGATGGCGGGGCCTCAGGGGGCACGGAAAAACTGGAAATATCTGCGAGTAACAAAACGCAAAGAAGGAGCAAGCGCTTGAATGTCATAGAGCAAAACTCGTGCTAGTGATAGTCTTTGTCAACCATTATATTAGGCTGAAAAAAGAAAAATATTGAGCTTTAGAGCTGCAAGTTTGAGGTCTTGTGCGTTCAATCGATAGATTGTTGAGCAAGAATTGACACGGGCCCGTGCGGGCACTAGGTTGGGCCGCCCTTTTACGAACATGCTGGAGATTATTGAAACACTTTTGGTGCTGCAAAACCGCGATCGCACCATCGTCCAAGGCCGCGCGGAGATTGTGGGGCTGGAGATTGAGCGCGCCTCAGTCAATGAACGCTCCGCCACCGCCGAGGCTGCACAAGCCGATGCGGAGCAGGTGGGCAAGGAGTTGGAGGTCAAGAAAAACTCCCTTGAGGTGGAAGCCGCGAGCGAGCAGGAAAAAATTATCACCTATTCCAAGCAACAACTGGAGACAAAGGACAACACACAGTATCGCGCGTTGGTGAAACAGATTGAAGATTGCAAAAAGAATATCTCCAATTTTGAGACCGACGAGCTGATGGTGCTCGAGGAAATGGATGCGAACGCTGAAACGCAAAGACAGAACCAGACTGACCTCGACGCCGCCAATCAGGATAAGGCCAAGGCGCTTTCGGAAATTGATGAGCGCGAGGCCAACTTACAAAAACAAATCGACGAAACCGCGGCCCTTCGCGGAGACACTGCTGCGCAGATTGATGAAGACACACTGGCTCGCTACGATCGGCTGCTGAAAAAAGGTCGCGCTAATATCGTCGTGGGCATCGAGCACGGCTCCTGCGGTGGCTGCCATATGAAACTACCCACCTCTGAGGTGGCGCAGCTGAAGACTAGCCAAAAGGTCGAGTACTGCCCCAACTGCAGCTGCATTATTTACTACACGCGCGACATGAATCTCGAGTCCGCCGAGGTGTAGCATTGGCCCGTTGGCCCGTTGGGATTTTTCTTCCACATTTTTCTCAAACCACTTAATCTTTCCTTACCTTGGAAGGGTGGAGGATCGCTTTCGTTTTTGACGGGAG
>CAZJRV010000021.1:0-18989 GCA_964548235.1 uncultured Verrucomicrobiota bacterium | reverse complement strand
GGCTGTTGCCCGCGCCGGCCACGCTGCCGGTGATCATCACCACGTAGCTGGGCAGATCGCGGTTTTCCGTGCCCAGCCCGTAGCTGACCCACGAGCCAATGCCCGGCCGCCCGAATTGTCCGAAGCCCGAGTGCATAAACATCTGTGCCGGCGCGTGATTGAAGTGTTCGGTTTTTAACGATTTAACTAAGCAAAGCTCATCCGCTACAGCGCCTAGCCGGGGCAAATGTTGGCAGAGCTCCAAGCCGGCTTGTCCGTGTCGATTGAATTGGAAGCGCGTGCCGAGCAGCACGGGGTGTTCGCGGATGAATGCCAGCCTCTTACCTTTGAACATGTGGTTCGGGCATTTTTGACCGTTGCGTTTTACCAGTTCCGGTTTGTGGTCAAACAGATCCAGCTGCGAAGGCGCGCCAACAAGGTGAATATAAATCACATGCTTTGCGCGCGGTCGGAAATGGGGTTGCCGCGCAGTGGTTTCGCCGTTTAACATCGAGCCAAGCGCCATTGCCCCGATGCCTGCGCCGGTGTGCTTTAGGAATTCCCGGCGAGACTCGTTGAGATAAAATTTTTGGCGTAAATGATTCACTGTTTCGTAATTGTCTCATCAAGATTCAGCAAAATATTTGCAACGAAAAACCAGGCGGCCAATTCTGCAGGATCCGAATCTTCCGGGCTTTTCAACCTCTTGGCGCTGGCGATAATCTCCGCTGCCTTCTTGACGTTCCTTTCAAAATACGCGTGGCGTTTGAGCAGGATGGATTTTACGAACTTCATTTCCGCAGGGTGCGGTGATCGTGTGAGAGCTGTATTGAAGGCAAACTCAATTTTCTTCTCCGGTTGACTGCCCTTCGCCTCTCGCAAAATGCGTCCCGCAAAAGCCAGCGCCATTTCAACGTACGCCTCATCGTTCATTAGCGTGAGGGCTTGCAGTGGGGTGTTGGTGCGTGGGCGTTTAACGACGCAGGTTCCACGGTCAGGCGCATCAAAATTCACGAAACTTGCGTAAGGGGCGCCGCGTCGCCACACGACGTATACGCCGCGGCGGAATCGATTTTCATCTGTGGCCACATTGAACTTGGGCGCGTTGCGGCCGACGTGCCGCCAGATGTTCCCCGGCTGGGGAGGGTAAATCGGCGGTCCGTGCATCTTGGTGCTGAGCAGTCCGCTGATGGCCAGCGCATTGTCGCGGATCATTTCCGCACTCATTCGCAGCCTGGGGGCGCGCGCATAAAACCGGTTTGGTGCATCCTTTGTCAGCACAGTCGATGTGACTTGGTTTGATTGGCGATACGTATTGCTCAACACGATGATTTTGTGGATGTGTTTCATCGACCAGCCGCTCTGGACAAACTCCACCGCCAGCCAGTCGAGCAGGTCGGGATGGCTCGGGGCGGGTGATTGCGATCCGAAATCCTCCAGTGTCGGCACCAGCCCGCGCCCCATCAGTTCCGCCCACCAGCGGTTTATCGTCACGCGGGCGACCAGTGGGTTTGCCGGATCCACCAACCAACGCGCCAATCCCAGCCGGTTGCGCGGCCATTCCTTCCGGAAACCATGCAGTGCAGTGGGCGTGCTGGTGCGCACTGTCTCGCCAGGTGCGAGGTAATTCCCGCGCTTCATCAAGTGCGTCTTGCGCGGCTTAATTTGTTCCACCATCACCAGCGTGGTGGGTGGCTTGATGGCGTTGACTTGTTTAGCCAGCGCCAGCAATTTCAGTTCCTCCTTCTTGAGGATGGGATACTTGGCCTTAAAGTGTTTTTCCAAGGTGGTTTTGTCATTTTTGCTCCAAGTATCCTTGCGGAGAATCGCGGCGATTTTCTTTGGCGGGTTTGGCGTGTCCGCCAGATCTTTTCGCAGTGCCTTCACCTTCGCTTGCGCGGCGTCTTTTCGGGCATTCAACTTTTCCAGCTTGGCCGCCCGGACGGTGTCGATGGGTAAGTCCATTGTTGGCCCATAAAAATCCCACGTCACCCCTTTGCCCAGTTGCTTTACCTCCAGCGGTGTGTTGTTGAAGAACGCGAAGAGCGAATAATAATCCTTCATCGAGAAGGGGTCGTACTTGTGGTCGTGGCACTGGGCGCACTCGAGGGTGGTGCCGAGGAAGACCGTGCCGGTGGTGTTCACTCGGTCGACCACTTGGTTCACTCGATTTTCCTCCGGATGCACGCCCGCCTCAACGTTGCACGTAGGCGTCCGATGAAAACCGGTGGCAATGCGCTGGGAAACTGTGGCATTGGGCAACAGGTCGCCGGCGATTTGCTCGATGGCAAACTGGTCGAAGGGCATCCCTTTGTTGAAGGCGTCGATGACCCAATCGCGGTAGGCCCAGCTGTCGCGCAACTGGTCGGCCTGAAACCCATTGCTGTCGGCGTAGCGCGCGAGGTCTAGCCACGGGCGCGCCCAGCGTTCGCCATAGCGGGAGTTCTTGAGCAGCTGGTCGACCACTTGTTCATACGCCTCCGCACTTGGGTTTTTTAAAAACGCCTCCAACTCGGCAGGCGAAGGTGGCAGCCCAATGAGGTCGAGATATACCCGCCGCAGCAGTTGCCCGGGCTCTGCTTCGGGTGAAGGGGCCAGGGCGTTTTCCCCAAGGCGTTTCAGCACAAACCAGTCGATGGCGTTGCGTGGCCAGTTGGTGTCAATACGTGGCAGCGACGGTCTCACGGGCTTTTGATAGGCCCAATGAGGGGCGGCCAGCAGCGATGCCGCCGCCCACAAGATCGTGATGATAATGCCCGCGCGCATTATGCTGAATCCTACGCCAAATCGACGTGTCCAGCAACGTTACTATTCGCATTTCCCTTGAATAACTATGGCTGCGCGGCAATCCTAACCGGATGAAAGCTTCCTTTTTTCCCGGGCTGCTTGGGCTGGGATTCATTTTTCTCGCTTCCCCCGTTTTCGCCAATGACTGGCCGGCGTACCGCGCCGATGGCCATCGCACCGCCGTGACCACTGAGGCATTGCCGGCAAAATTGTTTTCCCAATGGACGTTTCAGCCACGGCATGCGCCGCGGACAGCCTGGCCGTTGCCCGGTGAGGAAACGCCGCGGATGCATTCAGACCGCGCCTATCACGCAGTGGTTGCCGGCCGCACGCTCATCTTCGGCAACAACGTGGACAACCACGTGCACGCGCTGGACACCCGCACGGGACAGTTGAAATGGAGCTTCGCCACCGGCGGCTCCGTGCGCTTTGCGCCGATGCTTGATGGCGGGCGCGCATTTTTTGGCTCTGACGATGGCCACGTGTACTGCCTGGACATCGCCAAGGGCACGCTCGTCTGGAAACACCGGATGGGTCCGAGCGGCGAACGCATCATCGGCCGCAGCAGACTGGTTTCAGTTTGGCCGGTACGCACGGGCGTGCTGGTGGAGGATGGCGTCGTGTATGCAGCTGCGGGCGTGTTTCCGTACGAGGGATTGTACATCAAGGCCATCAATGCCAAGACCGGCAAGATCCATTGGGTGAACGACACTGCCGGCGATAAATCCTGGGGGCAGGCTTATGGCGGGATGTCGCCGCAGGGATACATCGTGGCCTCACGGGACACATTGTTTGTGCCGGCTGGACGTAGTATGCCCGTGGCGTTCGACAAACGCACCGGCAAGTTCAAGCGCTTCCTCAATGGCGGCGGCAAGACCGGCGGCTCGTGGGCGGTGATGGATGAGGGCAAACTTTTCGCCGGCAACAACAATCAGGGCACGGATACCAAGGTGGCCTTTGATGGTTCAAGCGGCGGCAGCCAGGGCGATCACTTTTCGCGCTATCCCTCCACCGATATGGTTCTGACCAAGGCCATCAATTACATCGCCACGCAAAAAGGCATCTACGCCATCGACCGAGAGGCGAATCGGCAAGCAAATTCAAGAGTACCCGCCTTGGACAAGGAAACCACCGCGCTTACCAAGACCGTTGCCGCCATTCGCAAGCGCCACAAGGCCGCCGCGGATGATCCAGAAAAGCTGAAGCCAATCACGGAAGAATTGAACAAGGCCACCGCACGCCTCGTTGCCGTTGCCAAGGAAAAGGCCGCGCTGAATGCCGCGCGCGCGTTGTGGTTCGCCCCGCGCACCGGCCTAGGGCCGATGGTGGTGGCGGGAAGCACCTTGTTTGCCGGCGGCGACGGCTTTGTGATCGCGATCAATACGGACACTGGCAAAGTGAATGCGGAAAAGGGCATCAAAAGCCGGGCGTTAAGCCTTGCAGTGGCCGATGGCCGTTTATTTGTTAGCACCATTGACGGCGCCATCCTTTGCCTTGGCCCCCGTGCGTTGGCGGTGGCACCACGCGTCATTCAGCCCGCAACAGCCAAGGCGGATCCCGGTGCGGTCATTCGTGAAGGCGGCATCAAGGCACTCCAAACGGCTGGCGTGGATCGTGGTTGGTGTCTCGTGGCCGGCGCGCGAGATGGCCGCTTGGCCGAATTTTTGGCCGGCCAAACAAAACTTAACTTGGTGGTGGTGGAACAGGATCCCAAGCGGCTGCGATCCATCCGCGCACGCCTGATGCGGTCGGGATTGCTGGGCAGCCGCGTGTTTGTCTTGGGTAGTGGGTACGCGGATTTGCCCGATTACTTTGCAAACCTGATTGTGTCCGAGCGTGCGATGCTGGGCGAGGAGGTAAACTTGCCGGTGGATCAATTGGCGCGGGTACTGCGTCCTTCCGGTGGCCAGTTGGTTTTGGGCTCCATCAAGGATTGGCCCCTAGCAAGCGTTCAAAAAATTACCGCCGGCCTCAAGTCCAATGTGCACGCGGAATCCGAATTAAAATTAACAACCGACCTCCTTCATTTCACACGCGGCAAGCTCAAGGGCGCGGGCAGTTGGACGGGTCTTTATGGTAACACCGCCAACACTTCGTCTACGCCGGACACTTTGGTGAAGGGGCCACTGGGCGTGCTGTGGTATGGCGAGCCCGGCAGTGAGGATATGGTCGACCGCCACGCGCGCGCGGCCAGTCCATTGGCCATCAATGGCCGGCTCTTTATGCAGGGGGCGGAAGTGGTGATGGCGTACGACGCGTACAACGGCACGTTTTTGTGGAAGAAAAAAATTTCCGGCGCGGTGCGCGTGCGCGTGGATGTGGATGGTTCCAACATCACGGCCACGGACGATGCAATTTTTGTGGCCACGCACAACCGCGTGCTGCAACTGGACGCACAAACGGGCGGACAAATCCGCGAGTTCCCTGTGCCGCGCAAGGAGGGCGACCGGGCGTTGCGTTGGGGATACATCGGCGTGCACGGCAATTTGCTCATCGGCTCAGGCGGCACGCCTTTGGCGAAGGATTATGGCTATCTTTGGAATGTCCTGACCAAGGATGGCGAATGGGTGGCCGAGGCTGATGCACCCAAGGGCGCGCTGGATACGTTGAGGAAAGTGAAGCGCTCCTATCCCAAGCCGGACGACCATGCGTATGATTATTTCAAGCGCGCGGGAATGCACTGGCACGCGATCAACAAGTTCCCCGGCTGGTTGCCGGATCACAACCCTTCGGCAGTGGATGAAAAAGTGATTATGACCAGCGAAAAAGTTTTTGCCTACGACATCACCACCGGCAAGTTATTGTGGGAGCACGCGGGCGAGGCCATCCCGAACATCTCATTGGTGCTCGGCGAGGGTCGCGTTTATTTTTTGAAGGACGACTTGGACGCGCGCGAAAAGGCGCAGGCCAAGGCTGCCACGGAGGCGAGCGTTGCCGCGGGCGTATTCGTACAGGATCGCGAAAAGGCGATGAAGGAATCGGATCGCGATTATCGACGCGTGATGTGTCTGGACATCAAGTCGGGCAGGTTGATCTGGAACCGACCGTACGACCTCACTGGCAGCGGCGGCACGAAGCTGGGGCTGGCGTATCAATCCGGCAAACTGCTGGCGTTTGGTCATTACAGCAACCACGACGAGGGGCCGTTTAATAAGGGCGGCCTGAACTGGCGGCGCATCACGGTGATTGATGGCGCCGGTGGCAGCTTGATGTGGAGCAAGCCGCTGAATTATCGCCGACGTCCGACCATTGTGGGCGACACCATTTACATCGAGCCACGCCGATGTGACCTAGCCACGGGCGAAATCCAGCAGCGCAAGCACCCCATCACCGGCGAGCCGGTGGACTGGGAATTCCTGCGGCCCGGCCACAGCTGCGGCATTGTCACCGCCACGCCGAACAATCTCTTTTTCCGCTCTTTCAGCGGCGCGATCGTCAACACCGAGCAGGACAGCGGCCTGCAGCTCTTTGGTGGCATTCGGCCCGGTTGCTGGAACAGCATGATCCCCGCCAATGGCCTGTTGAGCATGCAGGAAGCCAGCGCGGGCTGCACCTGCAGTTATTCGCTGCGCACCACGGTGGTTTTGAAAAACAAACCTCAAAAGGGCCATGCCGAGTGGGCCGTGTTCATTTCACAAGCGGCCACCAAGCCGGTGAGCCATCTCGCCATCAACTTCGGCGCGCCCGGTGATATGCGCGACCGCGACGGCACGGTGTGGTTTGGCTATCCGCGCCCCAGCACCAGCGTGGGGCAGGGGGCTTTCCGCAATTATGGCGTCAAGTTCAGCCTCGGCGAAGCCGGTGCGGTGGAGCCGGTCCAGCACGACTGGCGGGGAGTAAACCTCAAGGGCACCGACAAGCCATGGCTGTTTACCAGTGCCCTCACTGGCGTGACACGCCTCAAAGTGCCACTGCTCGAGAAAGGCGCAAAAGGCACCTACACAGTGCGAATGGGTTTCACGCCATTGGCGGGCGAAAAGGAAGGGAACCGCGTGTTCGATGTGAAACTGCAGGGCAAAACGGTTTTGTCCAAATTCGACTTGGCCAAGGCTGCTGCGCCGGGCAGTGTGGTGGTTCGCGAAATCAAAGGAGTGATTGTCACTGGCGATTTGCTTGTGGAAATGACTCCGCCGGGAATGAAAGGCGCACCCGTGATCGACGTGCACCCCAAGCTGCATCACCTCGGTGACAACGTGGTGGCCGGCTGGACGGAATCCACGCCCAAGCCGGAGGGGTTTGTGTTGACGATACCTTTTCATTTTAATCAATTCCAGGGCGGTGATGAAGCCTACACGTTGTCGATCGCGCAGCAGGATGTTCATAATGGCTGGTTGGTCGTGCTCAATGGCCGCGAGATTGGCCGGTTACGGAAAGACACCGCGAAACAAACCACGCGCGTGGCCGTGCCGAAAGGTGTTTTGAAAAATGGCGCGAATGAATTGGTCATCCGCCGTGATGAAAAAAGCACGGACGACATCCAAGTGGGCCGCGTGCAGTTGATCGCGGGGCATCCGGCATCCACGGTAATTCAATCGCTGGAAATCATCCGTGAAGATCGCAAAACTGCTGCCAAGCGCTGACTTGAAAACCAGCGGGTCGCTTATTAGAGTCCGTTCTTTCCGGTGACTGACCACGAACATCAATACGGCGCGGGCGTCGGCAAGGGCATGCTTTGGCTGGCAGTCACCGCGGTGGCCATTGGTTGCCTCGCGGTTTTAATGCAAAACAAATACGCCGACAACCCCGCGTCCGGTCCGCGTGATGGGCAGGCGAAAAGCCTCACCGTGTACTGCGCCGCCGGGGTTCGCCTTGCGGTGGAGGAGGCGGCGAAACAATTTGAGACTGAAATGGGCGTGGCGGTGAAGCTCGAGTACGCAAATAGCGGCGTGCTCGCCAATCGCCTGAAAATCGACAAGGAAGGCGGCGTCGCCAGCGCGGATATTTATATTCCGGCGGATTACACTTACATCGAAAATGCCGCCGCTGATGGCCTCACGCGCGAGTCGTTGCGCGTGGCCGCTTGGCAGGTGGTGCTCGGTGTGAAGCCCGGCGCGGACATTGACGTGGCGAATTGCGATGGCGTGTTGAAGGCAAAATTGTCGTTTGTGATGTGCGAACCACTCGCAGGCGTTGGCAAAAAAACCAAGAAGATGCTCGAGCAATCCGGGCACTGGGCGGCTATCAACAAGGCGAAGGCAGCTTCATTCCCCACCGTCACTGAGGCCGCGCTGGCGGTGAAGGAGAATGCCGGCACGCAGGCGGCGTTTGTTTGGGATTCCGTGGCGCGGCAGCACGGGCTGCGCGTCATCGAGTTGCCGGAACTCAAGGCGAGCCGTGCGAATATTTCCGTGGCGGTGACGGCCTCGACTGACCGGCCCACTTTGGCGCTGCAGTTCGCGCGCTTTCTCGCCGCGCCGGAAAAAGGCGGCAAGGTGTTTGCCCGTCACAAATATCAACCGCTCGCCGGTGATGCGTGGGCGAAGGTGCCCAAGCTGCGCGTGGATTGCGGCGGCGTCAATCGCGAGGCGGTGGAGAAGACCATCCGCGATTTCGAGGCGCGCGAGGGCTGCGTCATCACTATGGTTTACGCCGGCTGCGGCACGCTTGTCGGCAAAATGCAAACCGGCGAAAAGGGCTTGCCCGATTTGTTCATGACTTGCGATGCCACCTATCTCGACATGGCCCAAAGCAAAATGGGCAATCCCTTCGGCCCCGATCTGAAAATTTCCAGCACGCGCATCGTGATGCTTGTGAGGCGCGGCAACCCAAAAGGACTGCAAACCCTCGCCGACCTCGCGCAGCCCAATTTGCGCCTCGGCGTCACTGAACCCAAGGCAAGCACGCTGGGCAAGCTCAGTGAAGATTTGATTCGTGAAACCGGCCGGTGGGAGGCCATTGAAAAAAATATCCCCGTGAAGGCTGACACCGCCCACACGCTCATTCAGTCCATGGAAGCCGGCGGCAAGCTCGATGTGGTGCTCGTTTACGAGGCCAACATCCAGCATCTCAAAAACAAATTCGATGCCGTGCCGCTCAAGCCCACCCGCGCCATCGCCGTGCAA
Source organism: uncultured Verrucomicrobiota bacterium (assembly GCA_964548235.1). Taxonomy (GTDB): domain Bacteria; phylum Verrucomicrobiota; class Verrucomicrobiia; order Limisphaerales; family UBA1100; genus JACNJL01. The sequence goes on along the minus strand of CAZJRV010000021.1, from coordinate 10,161 downwards.
AACATTGCCGCTCGCAAGGACACCGCCCACCCGCAACTCGCGCAACGGCTGATGCGCCACGTCACCTCGAACGTCTCGCGCCGTCGCTTCGAGCAGCTCGGCTTCAACTGGGAGGCCGGCGCCGAATGAGCGACTCCGCGCAGCCCAAATACCGCGTCGCGTCCGACAAGCCATTCCTCATTGGCCTCGGCGTTTTGGCCGGCAGTTATTTGCTCATCATCGGCGCAATGGTTTTGGCCGACCTCGTATTTCTCAATTACGGCGATCAACCCATCCTCGGCAACGAACGCGTGAAACAAGGCCGCTACGCCGAGGGAGCGGTGCCTATTCGCGTGGAACCCGGCCGCACGTATCATTTTCGTTTGGGCAAAAACGAAGTGGGCTTGAAGCACGACGGGCAAATCCTCACCGGCGAAAATTTGTTCAAGGCCAACGTCGGCGAAGTACGGCTGCAATCGCGAATCCCGAGCGCGCCCATCACCGCCTCGTTGCGGCCCGAGGCGCGTGTGATCGGAATCGCTCTTACCAACCACGTCGCCACCCTCACCACCGACGAACCGCACGGGCTGTTGTGGGGCCAATTCATCCGCGTACGCGGCGGCGGCGCGGGTTGGGATGGCGTGCACGAGATTGCCGACACCACCACCAACCAGCTTTCACTCGCGCTGCCCGAGGCCACGGCGGTTCCCAAGAAGCTGCAACTTTCCAAGCCCAACCCGCTCGTCCAGGCGCTGCGCAGTCGCGACATTCAGTTTTCGATAATGCTCAGCCTCATCAGCTGCACAATCACCACGCTGCTGTCAATTTGGGTGGCCGTGCCCATCGGTTATATAATGAGCCGATTTGAGTTTCGCGGCAAACCGCTCATCGACACGCTGCTCGACATCCCCATCGTGCTGCCGCCGCTGGTCGTTGGTCTTTCGCTGCTCATTCTGTTTCGCTACGCGCCCGATTGGCTCAGCGATTCGGTGGTGTACAAATGGCCCGCCGTGGTGCTGGCGCAGTTCATGGTCGCCTGCGCCTTCGCCGTGCGCACGATGCGCGTGACTTTCGATCAAATCCCGCACCGGTACGAGCAGGTTGCCCTCACCCTTGGCTGCAATCGGCAGCAGGCTTTTTGGCGCGTCATTATGCCCCAAGCCAAAGGCGGGTTGCTTGCAGCCGCCACGCTGGCGTGGGCGCGCGCGCTGGGTGAGTTTGGGCCGATACTGGTATTCGCCGGTGCCACGCGCCAAAAAACCGAGGTGCTACCCACCAGCGCATTTCTCGAGCTCCAAGCCGGCCGCACGGAGGGGATGCTCGCTGTTTCATTAATTATGATTGGCGCGGCGGTTATCGTTTTCCTCATCGCCCGCACGTTGGGCATGAAACGAATTTTTGCATGATTGCCCTCGAAAACATTTCACTGAAACAGGGCAGCTTTGGATTGAGCGGTGTGAACCTTTCGCTCGCTGCTGGCGAGTATGGTGTGCTCATGGGCCGCAGCGGTTGCGGAAAGACCACCATCCTCGAGGCTATCTGCGGGTTGCGCGCCATCGAGAGCGGCAACATTCGGCTCGGTGGTGAGGACGTGGCCGGACTCCCCCCCGCCGAGCGCGGCGTGGGCTACGTGCCGCAGGATCGCGCGCTGTTCCCGACGATGATTGTCCGCGAACAACTGGCCTTTGCCCTCGTGCTTCGCAAACAACCGCAAATCCAAATCGCCGAGCGCGTGGACGAACTGGCTGAGTTGCTCAGTATCATGCACTTGCTCGACCGAGTGCCGGACAAACTCAGCGGAGGCGAAGCCCAACGTGTCGCCCTCGGCCGCGCGCTCGCCCATCGTCCCGCAGTCCTTTGCCTCGACGAACCACTCGCTGCACTTGATGAAGAACTGCACGAGGAAATGTGCCGCCTCCTCGAGCACGTCCATCGCGAAACTGGCGTCACCATCCTCCACATCACCCACAGCCCCAGCGAGGCGCAACGCTTGGCGGGCTGTCATTTCCGAATGGATAATGGCAAGGTCACTCGCGATGAGTGACGCGTCGAATTTGCCTGAACTGACTGCCCACGAGCAGGAAGTTTACTCATGGCAAACCACAATAAAGGGCTTTGGTGAAACCGGCCAGCGCAAGCTCAAAGCCGCCAGCGTGCTCATCAGCCGCATCGGCGGCCTCGGCGGGTTGGTGGCTTACGAATTGGCAGCGGCTGGCGTTGGTAAACTCATCCTCGCGCACGCCGGCAATCTTCGGCCATCGGATTTGAATCGCCAAATTTTAATGTCCGAGGCGGCACTTGAATCCTCGCGCATTGATTGCGCGGTGAAACGATTGCGCGAGCTTAACCCGCGACTTGAGATTATTTCCATCCCGGAAAATGTGAACGACGCCAACGCCGCCGAGCTGGTGGCCGAGGCGGATGTGGTGGTCGATTGCGCGCCGCTGTTTGAGGAGCGTTTTTTCATGAACCGCGAAGCCGTACGGCAGGGCAAACCGCTGGTGGAATGCGCGATGTTTGAGCTCGAAGCCCACATCACCAGCTTCAAGCCGGGCCTCACTGGCTGTCTCCAGTGCCTTTATCCCGAGAAGCCCGATTATTGGCAGCGGCGGTTTCCGGTGTTTGGCGCGGTGTCCGGCATGGTCGGCTGCCTCGGCGCGATGGAGGCCATCAAAATCATCGCTGAATTTGGCGAGCCGTTGTATGGTCGATTATTGACGTGCGATTTGAAATTGATGAAATTCAATCAAGTGCGGCTGCGTCCAAGACCCGACTGCCCTGTGTGCGGCAAACAAAAATGAAAAAACTGGCAACAATATTGAGCTTCGTACTGGCACTGGATGCTTTCTCCTGCCGCTTTAATGTGCGCGATGTCGGGTTTGTCGATCTTGATTTGGAAAAATATCGGCTGTTAATTTATGTGCCCAAAGCCACTCCTACCGCGGAAGTGAATACGCTGAAATCCATCGCTTATGCCACCTTTCTGGATTCCAATGTGAATGCAAAGGTGTTCGCGAGCAGTACGAAATTAGAAGGCGAGCCGGCGACATTCAGGCCAAGCAAACTGGATGAAGCACAAGCGATACTACTTTCGGCTGATGGTAAGAATTCAATTTCTTTTTCCTTGGCAGGGGAAGGCTTGCCGCTTTCGGTTTCTGCGTGGGATGAGTTGGAATCGGTATTCGATTCGCCAAGGCGCAATTCGGTGCTTTCAAAAATTTATGAGCACTATGGCGTGATCCTGATTGTTGAAGGCGAAGACCCGAGTGAAAATTTGCGCATTCGTAAAATGGCCGACACTGTCGTGGCATCCATCACCGCCAAGATGGACAAGTTGGAAAAGGAAATCCGTGAGCCGCCGGTGGTGGAGGTCATATCCGCCAAGGATTTTGCCAATGAAAAAATGTTTATGTGGAGCCTTGGTGTTTCAGAAATCGCCGAGACGCCGCAGGTGGCGGTGTTGTACGGGCGCGGTCGAATCATTGGGCCGGTGCTGCGTGAGGCGCAATTGGATGAGCGCTCGCTGACCGCCATAGTGAATACCATCGGCCTCAACTGCGAATGCGGACTGGACCGCGAGTGGATGCAGGGCACAATGATTCCCCAAAAGTGGGATGATGATGTGCAGAAACAATTTGCCGATCATTTGGGTTTCGATCCGGAGAGCCCGGCCATTCGTCTGGAGATGAGCCAAATCCTCGCCAAGGGTGGCAAAGGGCAGGGCCGCAACACGCCTATCGGGGGGTCGCTGGATGATTTATTAATGGGCTATCGCGAAGGCGTTTTAACCACTGAAAATCCCGAACCAGAAAAGGCCGAACCTTCCAAACCAGCGCCTCCTAGTTTGCCAGAAACCACCGCGCCTAAGTTGCCCCCAACAGAACCGCGCCGAGGGTTTTCCTTTTTGGGCTGGATGATGATGGCGGGCGTGCCCATTCTTGTCGCGGGCGGGGTTATTTTGTTTCTCGGCCGCAAGCGCGATTCATAAGGAGTTGATGAATCTTATCAAGTTGATCCTCAAGGAGTTGACCCATCACAAGGTGAATGCCGTTTTCAGTTTGCTGGCGGTGAGCATTGCCGTCGGCGGTTCGATCATTTTCCAAACAGCCTTTGCGGGAAATCTCCAGAGCACCAAGCGCATTCAACGCGATATGGGGCAGAACCTGCGAATCGTTTCCAAGGAAACTGATCTGGCGCATTTTTGGGATGAAGGATTTTCCAAAATCACCTTCCCAGAAAGCTGGGTGCACTCATTCACGAACATCAACGACAGCATCAACTACTCGCATCTTTCCGCTGTCTTGAAATGGAAAGTCCAATGGCGAGGTTCGCCGGCGATGATCTATGGCCTCGCCCCTCGCGAAATCGCGCCGCCCGGACGCAAGAAACCCATTATGATTACGCCCGTCAAAAAAGGAACGGTGCAACTTGGGAAAACGCTGGCGCAAATTCACGGTGTGAGCCGCGATGAAACGGTGGATGTCGAGGGTGGTGAATTTACTGTGGCCCGCGTGTTGTCCGAAAAAGGCAGCGGGGCAGAGATTCGTATTTATATGCACCTCGCAGACGCGCAGGCCGTTCTGGTGCGCGAAGGATTGATTAATGAAATTCAGGCACTCGATTGCTATTGCGCAGATGAAAGCCAGGACACCCTCACGTTGCTGCGCGAACAGCTCGCGCCCATCCTCCCACAAGCGCAGGTGTTTCGGATGCAGGACATGGCCGAGGCCCGCGAAAAACAACGGCGCAATGTCGAACAAACAATTGCCACGTTGATGCCTGCGGTCGTCATTTTATGTGGCGTCATCGTGGGAGTGTTGGCATTCAGCAACACCCGAACGCGCCGTCAGGAAATCGGCATCCTTCGGGCACTTGGAAAAGGGAGTGGTCAAGTGGCCGTCTTATTTCTAGGTAAAGCGTTGTTGTTGGGATTACTTGGGGCAGTGGCCGGCTTTCTGTTGGGCACGGCGTTGTTATTCGGTTGGGGTAAAGAAGTCCTGAACATTTCACCCAAATTAATTGCCTGGAATTACAGTAATTTGAAATGGGCACTCATGCTTGCCCCGTTGTTCGCGGCATTGGCCAGTTTCATCCCGGCAATGCTTGCGGTGACGCAGGATCCGGCAGACACGTTGCGCGAAGACTCATGATTGCCTGCGAACAAGTCACCAAGCGATTTGGATCAGTCACCGCACTGTCGCCATTCGATTTGGAAGTGGCGTCCGGAGAATTTGTTGCCATCAAAGGCGCCAGTGGCAGCGGCAAGACGACCTTGCTGCTGACCCTTGGCGGAATGCTTCGGCCCAGCGGTGGAGTGGTCAGTGTGAATGGCACGGATTTGTACAGCCAATCGCCATCCTCCCGCGCGGAGTTTCGCGCCACCGAGGTGGGTTTTGTCTTTCAAATGTTTCACCTCGTCCCTTACCTTGACGTGGAAGAGAACGTGCGGCTCGCAGTGAACAATGGAGCTAACCCAGGGCGCGTGAGCGAATTGCTCGAACAATTTGGCTTGGGCCATCGTCTGACACACACGCCGGGGGAATTGAGTGCAGGGGAACGCCAGCGGGTGGCCTTGGCGCGTGCGCTGGTGAATGAGCCTCGCCTGATTTTGGCTGATGAGCCGACAGGAAATTTGGATCCTGAAAATGATCGGCAAGTGTTCGAGCATCTGGCGGAATACCATCGCGCTGGGGGCACAGTCATTGTCGTGACTCACGGCTCCACCGCGGATGAGTTTGCCGACCGAATTGTGAATTTAAAAACTGCAGAATGGAAAAAATAATTTTGAGTCTTTGCTTTTGTTGGGGCGCGCAGGCGGCCGATTGGCCAACTTACCGCGCCGATGCCGCACGGAGCGGTGTGACACGGGAATCCCTCAAGCTCCCATTGGCCGAAGCTTGGGTGCATCAACCCCTGCACGCCCCGCGACCGGCCTGGCGCGGCCCAGCCAAGCGGGATCCATACAATAAGGTTTACAACCTGAAAAACCGCCAACTTTTCGACCACGCATTTCACGTTATCGCTGACGCTAACTCAGTTTATTTCGGTTCATCAGCGGATGACCAGGTGCATTGCCTTGACGCCAAAACGGGGAAAGAGAGCTGGACGTTTTTCACCGAGGGCCCCGTGCGGCTCGCGCCCACGCTGCACGACGGAAAACTGTTTTTTGGCTCTGACGATGGCCACGCCTACTGCATCACCACGAAGGGCAAAGAGATTTGGCGGCATCGAATGGCGCCATCCGCATATCGCATTGCAGGCAATAACCGCATCATCTCCGCTTGGCCGGTACGCACAGGCATTCTTGTGCGCGATGGCGTGGCTTATGCAGGCGCGGGGATGTTTCCCAGCGAACAAGTTCACGTAGTTGCATTTAACATTGCCGATCAAAAAGAAGTCTGGCGTGAACAACAAAACGACTTGCCGGCGCAGGGTTATTTGCTGGTGTCGGACTCAAGTGTTTATGTGCCTTCCGGGCGCAGCAATCCCGTGGTGCGAAATCGCGCGGATGGGAAACGGCTGGGGCCGGTGGGGGGCAGTGGCGGCACCTATGCGTTGCTGGCCGGTGACTCGATTGTCTTCGGCCCGGGCAGAACAGGGCAGCTGGGATTGGTTAAGGATGAGAAATTGAAGAAGGGCGAGACTGGGGATGTTTTCGCGTCATTTTCCGGAAACCATATGATTGTGTCGGGCGAAAAATCATATTTGCATGCGGACAAGGAATTGAGCGTTCTGGATCGCGTGGAGTATCTGAAGTTAGAGGGCGAGCGCAAACAGGTGGCCGCCGACCGCAAGCAGCTCGCCGGCCAACTGGATAAATTGCGCAAACAGAAATCCCCCGAGGTGCCAAAGGTGTTGGGTCAAGTCACCGCCTTGGGCACCCGCCTTGATGAAATCAGCGCCGCAATGAAAGCCTGCGTGCTTTGGCGCGTAGACTGCGCCCAACCGCACGCGCTGATTCTTGCGGGCGATATGTTGTTTGCCGGCGGCAATGACGAAGTGACCGCGTACTCAGTGGATGAGGGCAAACAAATTTGGTCAGCCAAAGTTAACGGTGTCGCCCTCGGCCTTGCCGTGGCTCACGGCCGCCTGCTCGTTAGCACGGACAAAGGCACCATTCACTGTTTTACTGCAAAATGAAAAACGCATTCATCATTTTATTCGGAATTGTTTCCGTCGTGCGAGCGGCGGAAGACGGCCTCTTGAACCGCTGGCAGTTTGATCAGGCCAAGGACGGCGCGGTGCCCGCATCCGTCGGTGCGCCAGCCAAATACGCCGGCACGGCCAAGGTGGTGCAGGTTGGCAGTCCGGGGCAGCTGCGCTTGAGTGGCACGGACACTCGCGTTTGGGTGACGGACGATTTCAATTCGGTGAAGGTTCCCAAAAAATTGATTACGGTTGAGGCATGGGTAAGCCCGGCAAATTTAATGCGTTGGGGTGGCATCGCGGGGATCGTTCAGGACAACGGGGATTACGAACGCGGCTGGTTATTGGGGTACGTGAATCGGAAATTTTCCTTCGCCCTCGCCAGCACAGGCCATCAACGTTTGACCTATCTGCAGGGCACAACTGATTTTCAAGATAACCGGTGGTATCACGTGGTGGGCACATACGATGGGGACACCCTGCGGCTTTTTGTGAATGGACAATTGGAAGCCACGGATGCTTCTCATTCAGGCGAAATCAGCTATCCACCAAAGGCTTCGTTCGAAATCGGGGGCTACAAGGATGACAATGAATTTTATCGCGGGGCCTTAAGCCTGCATGAGATTTCACTGTACGAAAAAGTGTTCGATGCCGAAACCGTGGCCACACGGTTTGCAGCGCGGAAAGATGACTTTCTTTTGGCACCACAGCCATTACATTTCGTATCCTCGCCACAATTGCGTTGGCAAAACCGAAATACACTGAACATTTCCTTCGCTCTTCCCTCCCCCCAGCCGATCAAAATAATTTGGAAAAGGGCCGACGGCGGACAAGAAAACCACTTGGACCGCAAGGCCAGCAAAACACATTCAGTCACGCTGAACGGATTGCCCTCGGAAGGGGAATACGAATATCGCATCATCACCCAGGGCAAAGGCCGTACAGAATTTGCAAGCCCGTGGTACAAATTTGACACGTCGTTCTTTTACGACCTCCCACTGCCTCCCAAGCGGCCCTCTCCGTTTGCGGACGATGCAACGATGCGATCCGTTCAATCGGCGGCAAAACGTATTTTGGTCGAAAGCGGAATCCACCAAGGCTACGCGCTGGTGCTGGGCAGCGCCGGTGGCCGGCTCGCATGCGAACTCGCGTGGCAGACTGAATTGCAGGTGATCGTCGTGGAGCCCGATGCCGGCAAGGCACAAGCCGCGCGGCGGGCGTTGAGCGCGGCAGGGTTGTACGGCATCCGCGCGAGCGTGCACCAAGGCAGCGTTGCCGATTTGCCGTACGGGCCGTACTTTGCGAATCTCATCGTGTCGGGCACTCTCCTCGAGGATGGAAAACTGCCGGGCAAAAATGCGACGGAATTGATGCGCGTGCTTCGTCCCGCTGGTGGTGTGGCGATGCTTGGAAATTTAAACAGCAAAACAACCGCAGCCGATTTGCAGGATTGGTTCAAACGCGGTGGAGCCGATTGCACAATCTCAAATGCAAACAGCCAAGTCTGGGCCACGGTGAAGCGTGGCAAGCTCGAGGGTGCGGGCGATTGGACACATCAATACGGCTCAGCCGACAACACCACCAACAGCCGCGACGACCTTGTGCGCGGCGAGATGGGCATTCTGTGGTGGGGTGAGCCCGGTCCGCGCCCCATGCCCGACCGCGGCGGCCGCAATCCCGCGCCGCTCGCTACCAATGGACGGATGTTCATCCAAGGCGATCGCGTACTCTTCGGTGTGGATGCCTACAATGGCACGGTGTTGTGGACGTTTTTCTCACCGGAAATGCGCCGTTCGAATATGCCTCGCGATGGCTCAAATATGGTGGCCACCGACGACACGCTCTTTGTCACCATCGGCAGCGAATGTATCGCGCTTGATGCCCAGACTGGCAAACGCCGCAATGCATTCCATGCCGCGAAGGAACGCGATTGGGGCTGGCTTTCGGCATCCAAGGGCCAACTGCTCACCACGTCTGTGAAAACCGGCACCGCTTACAAGGCGGATTCCGGTGAATGGTATGATGCCTTCGCCAAAGGCGAGGTGGAGCGCGTGGTGAGCGATGCGCTCGTGAGCCACAATCCTGCCACCGGCAAGAAACAATGGGCCTACCGCGGCGGGGCTGTGATGAATTCCACCATCACCATTGCTGATGACACCATTTATTTTGTCGAAAGCCGGGGCACAAACGTTGCCAATTTCGCCACCAGCCGAATCACACCCGCTGAATTAACCGCCCAACACCTCGTGGCGCTCGACCGCGTGACGGGCAAAAAGCTTTGGGAAAAGCCCGTCGACTTTGCCAAGTGCGAACAAATGCTCTATCTCGTTCACGCCGAGGGTACGCTGGTTGCCTCCGGCAGCGATCACAACAAGGTATATCACACCTACGCCTACGACGTGAGTTCGCCCGCGCTGCGTTTTGCGGGCGACAATGCGAAGGTGCCGGAGCTATGGAACAAAAGCCGAGCTGCAGGCAAAAACCATCATGGCGGGCATCTCCAACATCCACTAGTGATCGGCGATGTTTATTATTCTGACAGTATTGCCTACGACTTGCGCAAAGGCACCACCGTGCGCACTGATCTGCCTGCGCGCCGCGGTTGCGGGAATATGGCTGCCAGCAATCACAGCATGTTTTACCGAGCGCATTTCCACGGCATGTGGGACATCGAGGGGGATACAAAAACCGAATTCAAGGGTATCCGCAGCGGATGCTGGCTCGGCATTATCCCCGCGCAGGGGCTCATGCTTGCGCCGGAAAGCAGCAGCGGCTGTTCCTGCACCCACTCCATCCAAACCTCAGCCGCCTGGGCCCCCCGCTCAATCTTGAAGAATAAGCGGAGCGACAAGTAATTCTCGGAACCGCTTGCGCGAAAATCCAACCGGGAGCTACGCCCTCCCAGTTTCCTCACGCCAATATTTGCTTCACCACTTTCCCGTGCACATCCGTGAGCCGGTAGTCTCTGCCTTGGTAACGGTAGGTCAATTTCTCGTGGTTGATGCCGAGAAGATGGAGGATGGTGGCGTTTAGGTC
>CAZJRV010000020.1:0-19061 GCA_964548235.1 uncultured Verrucomicrobiota bacterium | reverse complement strand
CTGGAAGCCGCCGGATTGAACGTGCCCGAAGCGATGCAGGGAAAATCATTACTGCCCATTCTTCAGGGCGAAAAGGATCCCAACCTGCATCGCGGGCAAATTTTCAGCGAGTATTACAACGCATGGAGCCACAAGCACAGTTATGGAACCATGCTGCGGACGGACACGCACAAGATGGTGGTCTACCACGGCACTGATCAGGGTGAGCTTTATGATTTGGAAAATGATCCGGACGAATTTGAAAACCTTTGGCAAAGCAAAGGACACTCGGAGTTTAAAACGCAAATGCTAAAAACCACCTTCGATGCTAGCGTGTTCACAATGGATCCAACGCCGGCACGTGAAGGCCCATTTTAATCACGGCCCCGGGGCGATGTATTGTTCCAGCTGCTGGATGATGTGATCTTTTTGGTTGAGGGAAAGGATGAGCAGATCGTTGGAGGAAATGACTCCGAGCACGTTTCCTTTGTCAGTGACGGGCAAATGTCGCACGCGATGCTCGCCCATGACGGCCATGCATTCCTCGAGGCTGGACTCTGGGGCAATTTGAACCAGATCGCGCGTCATTATTTCGGAAACCTGTGTTGATTTGGAGGAGCGATCCTTGAGTACCACTTTGCGGGTGTAATCGCGCTCGGAAATGATGCCCACCAATTGCCCTGCATCCAGCACCATCAGCGCGCCGATTTTGTACTCATCCATCATCCGCACCGCTTCGTACACCGTGGCATCCGGCTCGATGGATCGCATGCCGGTATCTTTGTCTTCCAAAATACTTTTTGCATTCATTGGCGTTCCCTTCGGTCGTGTTCGCTTGTAAAAAGTGTGGCTCATTGGAGAGAAAAGTCCAGAGGCGATTTTCCCCAGTTTTCAGCTTGCGAAATTGCATCGCTGACGTAGCCTCCAGCAATGATGAAACACGTTCTATTGATATCCCTGTGCCTCGCATTGAGCGCATCCGCACCATGGGCCGAAGCCAAACCCCCGCGCCCGCAGCAAAAGGCCACCCCCAAGCAACTTGAGGCCATGCTAAAGGCCAATCCCAATGACGTGGAGGCTTCCATGAATTATCTCCGTGCCACTTACGATGCTTACCGCGCGGGCATCACAGCGAAGGATTTTAATGCGTCCGAAAAGGCGCTGGACCGCTTGAATGCGTTTCTCAAAACGCTGGAACCGGACGATGAGAAAGCCAAGCAATATCAGCAACGCTCCATCACCACTGCCGCAGGTTGGCGGCGTGCCCTTGCGGTGGAACGCACCCCGCTGGAGGTTTACCTAAAACGCATCAAGACCGATGCCGATGATGCCGAAGCCATCAACGGGTATTACCGAAAAACCATGCCGGGCATTAGCACCCTCGCACGCTCCAATCCTGACGAAGCCGAAAAAAAGCTCGAAGAGATGAAAGCATTTTTTGCCAAGATAAAGGCCCGCTCAAAAAAAGAACTCACGGCCAAGCAAATTGACAGTTACGCGCGCTCTTACGCCGGTATCGAAAAACGCATCGAAGGCGGCCGTAAACACGCCAATTTAATCGGGGCCAAAGCCATGAAACTTGAGGTGGCCTCGTGGACGAATGGCAAAGCGTTATCCGCCAAGAATCTGAAAGGCAAAGTGGTGCTGCTCGATTTCTGGTCAGTTTGGTGCGGGCCGTGTATTGCCACCTTTCCGCACCTGCGAGATTGGCGGGAGAAATATGCTGATAAAGGCCTCGTCATCATTGGGCTTACGCGCAAATACAATTATACGTGGAACGCCGACGCCGGCCGCGCCAGTCGCAGGGCTGAGGGTGAGAATACGGAATCCGAAGAACACGCAATGCTCGGGCACTTCGCCAAGCACCACAAACTCAAACACGTGTTTGCCATCCAGAAGGACCGCGCCATTTCCGATTTCTACGGCGTCTCTGGCATTCCGCAGGTGGTGGTGATTGATCGCCAAGGCAAGGTGCGCCTCATCCGCGTGGGCAGTGGCGAGCAGAATGCGCACGATGTGGAAGCGATGCTGGAAAAATTAATCGGCACCAAAACAGCGGCGCGCGAGTAGCAATCAACAAAGATATTCAGAATGCTCAGGATGAAAATCCTGAGCATTTTTTGTAGTTCCAGCTACAGTTTTACACCCCCATGCACACCGCTTTCGTTTCAGTGTAAAGATCGAGCACTTCGTGGCCCATCTCGCGGCCCCAGCCGGATTGCTTGTAGCCGCCAAAGGGGAGTGCGGCATCAAAGATGTTGTAGGTATTCACCCAAATTGTGCCAGCGCGCAAACGGGCGGCAGTGCGATGGGCCTTCGAAAGATCACGCGTCCAAATGCCCGCAGCGAGGCCGTAGGTGCTGTCGTTGCTGCGGTCGATGATTTCCTCGATGTCATCAAATGGATCCGCCACTACGACGGGGCCAAAGATTTCCTCACGCACCACGCTCATGTCATCACGCGTATCAGTAATGACAGTGGGCGAAACGAAATAGCCCTGATCGCCCATACGCGTGCCGCCGGTAACGCAAGTGGCGCCGGCTTCCACACCGGCATTCATGTAACCGGTGACGCGCGTGAGTTGTTCATCCGAAACGAGCGGACCCATCTCGGTATCGGCCGCCAAACCGGGGCCAAGCTTGATGGCGGCGGCGGCGTCTTTGACTCCGCTCACCACATCATCAAAAATATCCTTCTCCACGTACAACCGCGAACCGGCGCAGCAGCATTGGCCGTGATTGAAAAAGATCGCGCTGGCGGCACCGGCAATGGTGGCCTCGAGGTCAGCGGTATCCTTGAAGATAATGTTAGGCGATTTGCCGCCCAGTTCGAGTGTGACTTTTTTGAGGTTTCCCGCTGCGGCGTTGACGATCATTTTGCCCACCTCGGTGGAGCCGGTGAAGGCGACCTTGTCCACATCATCGTGGGCCGCAAGTGATGCCCCGGCCGTTTCGCCCATGCCGGGGACAATGTTCACCACTCCATCGGGCACACCTGCTTCCTGTAAAATCTCGCCCAGACGCAGCGCGCTCAGTGGTGTTTGCTCGGCGGGCTTGAGCACCACGCAGTTTCCCGTGGCCAATGCCGGGCCGAGCTTCCACGCGGCCATCAGCAGCGGGAAATTCCACGGAATGATTTGGCCGATCACACCCACCGGCTCGCGTACGGTGAAGGCGTGAAACTTCGCGCCCGGCGCGTACGGCACAGAGATGGGAATGGTGTTGCCCTCGAGCTTGGTGCACCAGCCGGCCATGTAATGAAAAAGGTCGGCGGAGAGTGGCACGTCGGCGGCCTGCGCGACGGCCTTGGGTTTGCCGTTATCGATGCTTTCGAGTTCGGCCAATTCCTCCGCGTGTTCGAGGATGAGATCGCCAATTTTCCAGACGAGCTTGCCGCGCTCGCTGGGGGTCATGGTGTTCCATGCGTGGCTTGGGTCATCAAAAACTTTTCGGGCAGCCGCCACGGCGAGATTGATGTCCTCCGCATCACCTTCGGCGACTTGGGCAATTTCCCCTCCGCTGGCCGGATTGTAAACGGCAAAGGTTTTGCCGGAAGCCGCGTCCTGCCATTGGCCGTTGATGAGGGCTTGGCGCGGGGATTGCAGGAATTCCTGCACGCGGGTGGAGGGTTGGATGGCGGGAATATCAAGTGGGGCAGTTGCGACCATGGGAGTCCTTTGGGTTAAGGGTTTCCAAAAGTGTACCCCCCACGCGCCAAAGCGCAACCTCTTTGGGCGGGATGCAGCCCTCCGTCAGGGTTCTACGCTGACGGACAGAACCTGCCCCCCGGCGATGGTGAAGCGCACCACAGTCATCGTTTGGCCGGATTGCACTGCGGTGACTTTCATATCCTTGTAAATCCACACACCGTTTTGCTCTTCATTGGGCGCGCCAAACACACGCTTGATGAGGTCCGATGGTTTGCCGGAATAGCCGTCAATGCGCCTTGCACTTTGTCCGCCACCGAAGGTCCATTCGATGCCGCGCCCGACGGATGTATTGGCTGCGGCGGTGATTTCCTCGCCTTTTTTGTTCCAGCGTTTCTCGGTGATATCCCCGTTGGCGGCGTGAGTCACTTCATGACTTTTTTGGCCGTTGTCGTGCCACTCGGTAAGCCGCGTTAATTGGCCGTCCTTGTAAATCTTCTCCAGCTTTTCCACACCGGTGGCGTGATATAGAACGACTTTTCCGGTGAAGGGTATTTTTGCAATTTCATAAACTTCATAGAACCGTCCATCCATCTCGGCCAACACGGGAGGCGCCTGGGGATCTTCGCTCACGCGCTGCGTGCCTCCGGCGGGAGGTTGAGGCATGTTTTCCGATCCGGCCACCAAATCTTCGCCCCCATCACCGCCCATGCCGCCGGGGCTGTTGAGGCCGCTCACGGGCCCGGTTTTCCCAGGCGGCGATTTGGACTCGGGCTCATCCTTCGAACACCCGGCCGCCCAACACAGGCTGGCCATCAACAGGAATGCGAGGCATTTCATGTGTTTCACCGTAGCGCACGGGTGCGAGGGTTCAAGGCAAATGGCAGTGCGGTGCCTCATGGGGATTCAGGGTCCGGCGCACGGGAAACTTTCACCGTGTTTACCTTGCCGGACTTGAAAGTAAACTCCACCTCGTGTGCGCTGGTTGCGCCAGCCGCGCCGACTTGAATATTCTCGTACACCCATGCACCGCCCTCCGCCCGGTCGGGCTCGCCAAAGGCGGTGTACACCAATCCCTCAGTTTGTTGGCCGTAGAATTTTTCTATCTCGCCCTGGGCCCATACGCGCGCGCGGCCCTTGGCTTCGGGCGCGGCGGCCACCTCAGTGCCATCCTCATTCCATTCCTTCACCTCCACCTCTTCATCATCCTGATAGGTGGTCTGATGCGCCTTGGCCCCGCTTTCATACCAACCAGTAGCCGCGCCCTCCCGGCGGCCGGCTTTGTAGGGAGTTTCACTCATTTTTTTGCCGTCCTCGTACCACTCGGTCATCATCCCCTCCTGCCGGCCATTAGCCCAGTGGGATTCCCAAGATTTCTCACCGTTCTCGTGCCACCAGGTTTCCGCCCCGATTTGCACGCCCATGTTGTATTGCTTTTTGCTTTTGGCCATGCCGCTTTCATACCATTCCGAGTATACGCCATTGGGTTCATCATCCACCCACAACGCCTCCCACGCCCTGGTGCCATCTGCAAACCAGCCGGTGGCACGGCCTTGTCTCAGGCCGTTTTCGAAATGGGTCACGCTTTGTTCGCGGCCGTTCTCATGCCACCATACCTCTTTGCCGTCCTGCATGCCGTTTAAATAAAGAACTTGAAATTCCATTTTTTGCCCGCCGGGATGCCATTGAATGGTGGAGCCGTTCAGCACCCCTTTGCGGTACTGGCTTTGGCCAGCTCGCGCACCATCCGGATGCCACCACACCTCCGTGCCCTCCTCGCGGCCATCCACGTAAGACGTCTCCTGTTCACGCTGCCCGTTGGAATGGAACCACACTGCCTTGCCGGTGAAGGGTCCGTTTTCGCCGGCTTTGATAACCACACCGGTGACCTCATCAAAAATCAGCATCTCCGCCGAGACCACGCGGCCGGGATCCGATTCGTCGGGGGTGGATTTTTTGCCACACCCACTGGATAGCATCAGGAACAGGCCCAGAGTGCCCAGTGCGGGGACAGACGCAAAGATGATCTGCATGGGCCCAGTCTACCTCCGGTTTGCCCGGATGACAACCCCCCGCCGTGAAATTCATTGTGGATTGCCTGTAACCATGGCAAAACCCGGTTCGTCTGCCCTGTTAACGAACGGAACAGGAGCCAAACCATGAAAAATAAATTAACCATTATCCTCATCGCCACCGTGGTCGCCGCCCCGGCGCTCACCCAGGCACAAAGCGGCCACGGTGCGCCAAATACCCTGCGCAATCAGGGCGGCGCCCAAAGCGGCAGCACCACTCGCGGAACCCTGCGCCAACCGATGGGAACACGCGGTTCAACCCAAAGCGGCCAGAACGGCCAACGCGGCAATTCCGGGCGAGGCGGAAACACCCAGCAAACCCAAGGCGGTTCGCGCGGAGGCGGAATGTCCCGCACCGAGCGAGGCGGCAGCAATCACGGCCAAACCGGCGGCCAACGTGGCGGCGGCAGCAACCAAGGCCAGACCGGCGGCCAAACAGGCGGCAATCGCAGCCAGGGAAATTCTTTAAGAGAACAGTTAAACCTGAGCGAAGAACAACTCTCCAAACTCCGGGCCGCCTACAAGAAATGGAAAGAGTATGCGAAATCGATTCATCAAAATCAGGAACTCTCTCAAGAGGAAAAGAAAGCCAAACTCAAGGCCGGCTTCAAGAAATACGATGCCGAAGTGCGTGAGATCCTTACCGAGGAACAATACGCCAAGCTGCAGCAACTGCGCCGCAATTCCTCCCGCCCGAACCAAAACGCTGGCAACAACGAAAACGGACAACAAAACGGACACAGCCGCGCCGAGCACCGGCGTCAACTCCGCGAGCTACTGCAACTCACCGAAGAACAGTTGAGCAAGCTGCGCGCCATCCACCAATACGCCACCAAGAAAATCAAGGCCATCATCGCCAACGAAGAACTCACCCGCGATGAAAAGAAAAAACAAATCAAGGAAGTCAAAAAACAGGCCCACAACCGCCGCATGGAAGTTCTCACCGAGGAGCAAAAAGAGAAGCTGCGCCAGTGGAGAGCCCGCCACCATTCCCAGCACCAGCAACAATCCGGCAGCGGCAGCTCCGGCCAACCCCGCGGACGCACCCATGGCAACAACAACGGCCAAAACCCACAACATCAACAAGGCGGCAATGGCCGGGAAAATCACTCCGGAAACTCAGGCCATTCCCAAAACGGCCAGCAGACTTCACAGTCTGACCAAGTCATCCTGTACGTCGCACCCGGCTGCAGCTACTGCACCAAGGCCGCCAAATTGTTGAAGGAAAACAACGTGGACTTCGTAAGAAAGGACATTTCCTCCGACCATGCGGCCCGCCGCGAGGTGGCGCAAAAAACCCGTGATGCAAACCTCAACTGGCGCGGCGGCGTGCCGGTGACGGATGCACGGGGCGATATCATCGTAGGCTACAACCGCACCGCACTGAGCCGGATCGAATAGCCACAAACAACTCCTGTTCCCAATTTCTAACCCGGTCAAATGGCCGGGTTCTTTTTTGAATGGTTGCCGCAGGGCGCAATCTCTCGTAACTTCCTTTCGCATAGGCCCGTCTTTCTTAATAGGTTAAATGCCGACCAAGTTATGAATCACCCAACCTCATTTCGCGCGCTCTCCAAATTGGCAGCTGGCCTGATGGTGGCCCTGCTCTTTTGCAACTCCCCCCTCCTTTCCGCGCAACAAGGCAGCGCGCCGCGCTTGGGAGGAATCAACCGCCCCAACCCTGCCGCCTCGCGCCAAGCCTTGCGTGGTGCCACCGCCAGCACCTATGGCGTGGGCCATAACCCCCTGCGAAACTCCAACCGTGCCGGCATCATCGGCGAATTGGGCGGCAGCCAAAACACCGAGACCGCCGTGCTCAAGGCGCTTAACTGGTTTACGCGCACCCAAAAAGAAGACGGCCACTGGGCCGAGACTCAATCCAACGTAGCACACACTGGCTTGGCGATTCTTTGTTATCTTTCCTACGGCATAAAGCCCGATGGCGAAACCCCCAACGCCCGGGCGCTTGCCAAGGGGCTTGCATGGCTGGTGAAACAAGTTCCCGAAGATGGCAACATGCGCGATGGTGGGCGAATGTACGGCCAGGCCATCGGCACCCTCGCCCTTGGTGAAGCCGCCGGAATTACGCATCGGGAAGATTATTATCAGCCCCTTGAACGTGCCGTAAAATTTCTCTGCAAGGCGCAGAACCCAAAGAGTGGTGGCTGGCGTTACCAGCCCTATCCCGCGCTCAAGGATGCGGGCGATCTCTCTGTCACCGGCTGGGTGATCATGGCTCTGCGCAGCGCCGAAATGGCCGGCGTGCAAGTGCCTCAAGACACGCTCAAGTCCGCCCGTACCTATCTTGATCTCGTAGCCGCCGGCACCCACAAAGGCCTATACGGCTACAAACAAGCCACCCCAAAACTTTCCATGACATCCGTGGGAATGTACTGCCAGCAACTCTTTGGTGCCAAACCTGTCGAGGTGCGCCAAATTGATTCTGCCAAATACCTGGCTCTCCATCTCCCTGCCGAGTCCCAAAAGGATTATTATTATTGGTACTACGGCTGCCTCAGCATGTTCCTGCACGGTGGCGATGGCGGTGATGGGGCTGTTTACTGGGAAAAATGGAACAAAAAAATGGTGCCCCTGTTTCTCAAAAAACAACAAACCAACGGCTCTTGGAAAGCCGAGGGGCGCCGCGCCAAGCGTGAAGGCACCACCGTAACCACCGCCTGGGCCACCCTTTCATTGACTGTTTACTACCGTTATCTCCCCATCACACACGGCTACACTCGGCTCAACACCGGACCCCAAAGCCAATCGCTTATCCCCAATCCAAACAACCGGTAACCCGGTTTTTCTCCTTTCCCCATAATCCACATCACCCTAGCTTTGGGCCGTGATGAAATCGGTCGCATTGAATATGTGCCCATACTAAACCTATAATTATGGAAACGCTCCCCGAATTGGTTCTCACCCTTGGCCTATTGATTTTGCTGCAGGCGGTGCTGGGCTTTGACAATCTACTGTACATTTCACTCGAATCCAAACGCGCACCCGAGGCCGACCAATCTCGCGTGCGCACATGGGGCATCGCCATCGCCGTGGGCCTGCGAATCGTGTTGCTGTTTGCATTGGTAAAAATGATCGGGTATTTCCAGAACCCATGGATTGCGTTTCCTGAATCATGGGGCCAATTCGCCTCCGGATCGTTCAACCTCCACAGCCTCGTGGTGTTGCTCGGCGGCGGCTTCATTATCTACACGGCTACCAAGGAAATTTTCCACATGATCGCCGTGGAAAACCTGGGCGAACCGCAGGATCGCGAAACCTCCTCCAGCCAATCGGTTATTGCCAAAATCGTGCTGATGAATCTTGTGTTCTCGTTTGACTCCATTCTGAGCGCCATCGCGCTCACTTCAGTAGAAGGCAAAATCTCCGGCAATTCGCTTTGGATCATGGTGATCGCTGTCCTTACCGGCGGCGCTTTGATGATTTGGCTGGCCGATCGCGTCTCGGAATTTCTCCAGCGCAATCGCATGTACGAGGTGCTCGGCCTGTTCATCCTGTTCGTGGTGGGCATCATGCTGCTCAGCGAAGGTGGCCATCTGGCCAGACTAAAACTTTTCGGCCACGAGATTCAGGCCATGAGCAAGGCCACGTTTTATTTTGTGATCGGCGTGCTCGTGCTCACGGAGATTGTGCAGAGCCGCTACAAGAAGAAATTATTGCAGCAAAAATCTACCTCCTGAGTTAGGTTCTCTCAATGAAAACCGCGCTCGGCATTCTGGCTCTTGGCATTTCCCTGCAAGCGGCGGAATTAGAAGTCGGCCAGCCGGTGAATTTGAAATTCACCGCGGCTGATGGCCGCAAGGTGGACCTCACGAAAATGCGCGGCAAGGTGGTGCTGCTTTATTTCTGTGCCTCATGGTGTCCGCCCTGCGTGCACGAGTTTCCCAAGGTCAAAGCGACCTACGAGCGGCTGCACCCGCACGGGTTTGAAATCATCGGCATTTCCCTCGACGGCAAACGCGATCAATTCGACGCCTACACCAAGACAAAACAGATCCCGTGGCCGCAACATTTTCAGGAAAATTCCTGGCAAGGCCCGTTGATGAAACAATTCAACGTGAAAGCAATCCCCACGCAAATCTTGATCGATCAACAAGGCCGCATCGCCCACCTCAATGCTCGACAAAACTTGGAGCGTCTGGCCGGTGACCTGCTTAAACTTCCCGACCCCGCCAAGCAATGGGGTCAATGGCGCGGCCCGTTGGGCACCGGCTTTGCCCCGCAAGCCGATCCACCCACGGAATGGAGCGAAACCAAAAATGTACGTTGGAAAACTCCCCTGCCCGGCCTTGGCCATTCCTCGCCGGTGGTTTGGGGTGATCTCATTTTTCTCACCACCGCTGTGCCGCAGGGCGAAAAACTGCCTGTGCCCGAGCAACCCGCTGGCGCGCACAACAACATCGATCCCTTCCACAAACTGCGCTTCATCGTGTTAGCCGTCCATCGCAAGACCGGCAAGGTGGCGTGGCAAACCATGGTCAATACCGTGCAGCCGCACCAAAGCACGCACGAAAGTGGCACGTGGGCTTCCAACTCACCGGTGGTGGATGACCAACACCTCATCGCCTCATTTGGGTCCGCCGGCATCTTCGGTCTCGAGGCCAAGACCGGGAAAATTGTTTGGCAAAAAGACCTTGGCAAGATGGAAGTCAAACACGGTCACGGCGAAGGCGCCTCGCCGGTGCTGCATGGCAACACGGTGGTCATCAACTGGGATCACGAGGGCGATTCCTTTATCGTTGCGCTCGACAAACGCAACGGGAAACAACTTTGGCGCAAACCGCGTAATGAACCCACCAGTTGGAGCACGCCCATCATCGTGAAACGCGGCCAAACCACCCAACTCATCGTCAGCGCCACCCGCGCCGTGCGCGGCTACAATCTCGCCAATGGCGAAGTGATCTGGCACGCCACCGGTCTGCCGCACAATGTGGTGGCCTCGCCGGTGCACGGCAACGGCATCGTGTACGCCGGCGCGAGCTACGAAAAGCGCACGATGCATGCCATCAACCTCGCCGGTGCCAAGGGCGACCTCACCGGCACGGACAATATCCTCTGGACCCGCCGCGCCGCCACACCTTATGTGCCCTCGCCGTTATTGATGCCCGACGACACGCTTTATTTTTTCCATCATTATCAGGGCTTCCTTTCCAAAGTCGAAGGCCGCACCGGGCGCGATCTTGGGCCGTTCCGGCTGGGCGGCATGAAAAATTTTTACGCCTCCCCCGTGGCTGCCAAGGATCGCGTGTACCTCACCGACCGCGCCGGCAACACCCTCGTCTTCAGTCACGCCGCCAACCCCAACCCCCTCGCCCGAAATATACTCAACGATTCCTTCAGTGCCTCCGTTGCGATTGCCGGTGGGGCCATTTTCCTGCGCGGCGAAAAATTCCTTTATTGCGTGGAGGAGATAAAACCGCCAAGCGCAAATTGACCAAGTAAACCATTCTACCCTTGCAGGCATAATTTTGGACACGCCGCTGGCGTGAATTTCGCTCGGTGGAATTGTAATCCCGCCTTATGGATCGGGCTGCAATTAGCGTTTTTTCGGTGCCGCGCGCTTGGGGAGGTCCCAGGCGATGACCCATTTTGTGGCGGTGTGTTTGAAGCCGAAGTCCTCGATCATCTTTTCTTTCATGTCGGGCAGATGGGCGGCACCGTAGAAGATGGCCAGTTTTTTGTGGCCGGAGGCGAGTTCTTTTTTTAGCACTTTCAGGGCCACATCGTTTCGTTCAGTTAAAATCACGGAGCCTTCCTCGTCATCCAGCCCGGCGGCGACGCGTTCCATTTCCTGAAATTGCTTGGCGAAGATGTATTTCATGTCCACGGCGAAGTTGGGACTGAAGAGCGCGCGCAAGAGCTCGGCGGTGCTGACTTGGGCCGCGCCGTTGCCTTTTTTCTTCGCGGCCATTTCCTGCTGGAAGGATTTGAACATCAGCGAGAGCATGCTTTCGCCACGAGCTTTTTGGCGACGGGCGAATTGGCGGGGGGTCATGTCGGCGTGCACAAAATTTTTTGCGCTGTAATCGACGATGTCCAATTGGAATTCGAGGTCGAGCTTTTCGCCCATGAAATTTTGTAAGCGCGAGATGCCAGATTGTTTTCGCTTAGGATCGCGCGGCTTGGCGGGATCCAGCTTTTTGGGTTTCAGCATTTCGTACAGCACGCGGTCGTAGTCCTTGAAAATTTTGTTGAGCTCCTCGTAGTACGCCTTGTCGCCAATATGCACGGCGCCGATGAGATCGACTTGGGCTCCGGTCTTGGCATTTTTCATCTGGAGGATTGCCACCTCCATCGCCGCGCCCTTGTCGTGTTCGCGAAACCGAATGTAGCCGGCCTCGGCTTCCGGCTTGGCCTGGGGCTTCTCGGCGGCAAACAAGGGCAACGCCAAGCTCATGGCGAGGGCGGCGATCCAATGTGATTTCATTTCGGTCTTCATATTTGTCAATGCAAGGTTTGTTCCTTACGCTCGCACGGATGCTCTTGCAAATCCAGCCCGGAAGCAAATATCCAAATTGCACGGGCAACCCATTTGCGCCGGGATAGTATTGCCCAATTGTGGATAACTGCCGCCGTGGGCTCTTGCTTTTTATCCCGCTTTTTGTACTCTTAACGCAGGAGGTGTCCGGATTTCCCGGACAAAATCAACATGGGGTACAAATGGGGGAAACGATGGGAACTTCACAATGGTATTATGTTAAGGATGGGACGCAACGTGGGCCCATTGATGAAACCGACCTTTCACGTCTCATCCAACACGGCGCGCTGCCGCCCGAGATCCCGGTCTTTCAGGACGGCCTCGGTGGCGACTGGACGGCCGCCAACACCACCGGCGTTTTTCCATTGAACGCAATCCCTGCGTCCGCCACACAAGCCCGTCCGCCACGCACACTCATCTGGAGCATGGCCGCCGCGCTAGTAACGCTGCTCCTCACGGGAGTCCTGTTGTATAACCAACAGGAAAAGAAAAGTCAGGAAACATTGGCCGAGCAGGAACAAAAAATGTTTCTCCTCAAACAGGAACTGGCCAGCAACACCGAGGTGCTCGGCAAACATCAAAACGAACTGAACAACACCCAAAATTCCACCGACCTGCTCGATGTGGAGAATGCCCAGCTCAAGGCACAAATCGAAACTCTTTCCTCCAACCTCAACAAGGCCCATGGAGACCTCGAGGCGCTGCAAACCACCGCCAAGGAAATGCAGGCGCAGTTCGCCGAAACCTCCACCCTTTACGCACAATCCAAGGATCGGCTGAAAGCGCTCGAATCGCAAGCCAATGCACAAGCAGAAGAAAACAAACAGCTGCAAGCCCAGTTGACCAATCTGCACAAAAACCCAGGAGCCGCAAACGCCCAAACAGCAGCGCAGCTCCGCGCGGCACTGACGGCTCTCAACACCGCCAATCAAAAGGTCGACCTGTTATCACGCCAACTAGCGCAGGCCGGCCGCACCGAACCGGCCGCACCGGCAAACCCGCCTACACCGCCGCAGCCCCCCGCCCCGGCCAGTCCTGAAAACGTAATTCCCCCCACGCTCCCTGCCGCCGCGCCCGCCGGGCCGATCGGCACTGTGGTGACTGTGGATGCCCAACACGGATTTGCAGTGGTAAACATTGGCACCAAGCACGGGGTCAAAAAGAATGATACCTTCATCGTACGCAGCAAGGCCACCGGCCGCTATGTAGGCACCCTGCGAATCAGCAATTCCATGGAGGAAGTGGCCGCGGCGGATCTTGGCCAATTGCCCATTCAAACGCTCACCCCAGGCGACACACTTCACCCGGACATCCGCTAATCCCGGCGGATCCGCCTTGACGAAACTGGCGGATTAGGGTAGGTGTGGCTGCATCATGAAAAAGTTCCTACAAACCCCGTGGGGTGCCGCCGTGATTACAGCTGTGTTTTTCCTCACCATCATGGGCGGCGTAGCCGTTATGGCCAAAAGTATGTTTAACGACCATTTCGAGGAAGCCACCAAAGCCAAACAAGAGAAGGCTCTTCCCGCGAAAAAGAAGTCTCTTTCCTTGAAACAACCTTCCATTCCCAAAGGGGGAAAACCCGATCCCGCGAAATCAAAAGCCGAATCCGCCGAACCGAAAACTGCACCTACTAAATCCACCGAACCCACCGAGCCCAGCAAACCAAATGCCGAACCCACTAAATCGAAATCGGAACCCGGCAAGCCGGAGACGGAAACCCCTGCCGCGAAACAGGTAACCAACGCGCCCACCAATGAAAAGCCGAGCCCGGGAGATTCCGAGCGTCAACCGGTCACCCAACCCGGACAAACTCCCAATCCTGCCAAGACCAACACGGACACCATTGAACAATACAGAATTAAAGCGATGGAAGCGGAACAGGCGCTATCCAAAGCGCGCATTCGCCAATCCCCCATCGACATTTCCCCGGAGAACGCACTGCCGCTGCCAACCTTGAAGCCGATTGAATTTCATTACACGCAGGGCTTGCACACCCTCTTGGACACCGGACACACCATCCGAGTAAACGTCAACAAGGACGAAAACCATATTCTCATTGACGGCAAAAAATATCAGCTGGAGCAATTTCATTTCCACGCCCAGAGCGAGCATACCATCAGTGGCAAGGCGACAAAAATGGAGGTGCACCTGGTACATGTGCTGGCGCAGGACAAGTCAGACACGGAGGAAACCCCCTGCGTCACCGCGCCGCAGTCCAGCCCATTCAGCCCTTCCAGAACCACGCCCACGGAGGAGTATGAGCAAACAAAGCCGACGCCCCAGTATGCGGTGATCGGCATCTTGATTAAACAAGGCGACGAAGAGCATCCGTTCATCCAGGATCTTTGGACCGGCTTGGACGAGGTGAAACCCATGGACACAGGCATTCGTTTCCGACTCGATGGCCCGATGAGCCTGTTGCCACCTGAAGGCAAGCGTTCCTATTATCGCTACAACGGCTCGCTCACCACTGCGCCGTTTAGCGAAACAGTGTTGTGGACGGTAATGGCTGAGCCCATCCAATTTTCTGCCGCTCAAATCAAGGCATATACAGATTTGTATCCCGATAATTTTCGAAAAAAACAACTCCAACACCAGCGGTTTGTGCTGAAATATGAAGACAAGCCTGCTGAAACAGAATTGACAGCGGAACCCGAAAATACAACCCCCCCAATCCTTGATCCGAAAATCGAGCCTATTCAGCAAGATCCCCTGCTTGAAACCCCGCCAGAATCTCTGCCAGAACCCAACCCCTCAACAAATCCTGAGCTTCCCATCAACGCGCCTAACATTGGGGTGCGTGGCGGCATCGGGCTGCCCGGGGTGATTACCACGCCCCAATCGCCCTTGCCTCACTAGTCGCGTATGGCCAACCCCGGCGCATTCACGGCGCGATGGCCATGGCGGTCCAACCAGTCGTAAAACTGCTCAATCACCGCATCGGGCCGGCCATCGGAGCCAAGCTGGTGTCGGTGTTTGGCATGACGCTGGAAACCGGCCTTGTGGGCTGCTTTCTCAATGATGGCAGTTTCTTTCATCCCCAAAACCAAAGCAGATTCGATGCCGATTTTGGGTTATCCACCGACTGGCCTGAGTTTGGGGATAACCAGCGTTCAGTCCAGTGAATCCAGTGGCAATGCCAGCGTGTCGAATGCCGCCGAAAATGGCAGGTCGATCAACATCGCAGGATACCGCGCCAATCCCCAGTCGGCTTTTGGATAATTCTGACCAAGGCTGCGCACGCCCGGATATGGACCGTCCTGATTTAGCACAGTGCGCGATTGCATGGACGAACATCCCGCCACCGCCATCAGCGCCCCAGCCAAAGCGATCGTTGTCAATTTTTGTTTCAGTTTCGTGATTTTCACGCCGACATGCTAACGCCAGCACCTAATAGAAGCACTCAAAAAATGCACCCTGAAACGGACCCCCGAATCCGGCTTGGATTCTTCCGCTGAAAATCGTACCCTCCGGCGTGATGAAAATCACACGATATTCATGGACGCTGTTGACGTTGGCTCTCGGCTTGAGCTTGCTCCCCGGCTGCATTTCCTTCGGCGGCGAGGCTGTGGCTCTGCTGAACGGGACCAATGCCACTCAGCCCCGTCCGCTCACCGCACGGGAAATTTCCGACAAGGCACTGGAGGCGGAGAAGAGGCGGGAAGCCAAAACAGCGGCGGGTATCGTGTTCACCTACAAGCGCAAAATTGTAATTGATGAGGTGGATGGAAAAAAGCAACGCCACAAGACGCGCACTTACCAGTCATTTTCAGATCATCGCGACCCGGTGTTGCTTCTGATTGACGGCAAAAAGCCCACCCCGGAGGAAGTGGACAAGGAGCGCAAAGAAATACACAAACACCAGATAAAGATCATGGGGCAAGGCGAATCAAAGGAAGACTCCGATGACAATGGCGATGCCAGCCTGATGGTGCGCAATATTGAAAAACACCGGGATAAATTTGTGCCCCACCTGGTCGGCTCTGAGATTGTCAACGGTCGGCCCGCCTACATTTTGCAATTCCTGCACGACCCGGAAAAACGCTTCAAGGAAGCCATGGCCAATGAAGTGCTCAAGCACATGCTCATCAAGATATGGATTGACCAGAAGGAATTTCAGGTTGCCAAGGCAGAAATCAGCTTGGCCAACCCGCTTTATGTCATCGGCGGACTCGCGGCTACGGTCAAATCCTTCAAGCTCACTGCCTACCAGCGCCGGCTCACGCCGGAAATTTGGGCTGATCATCGCGTGAACACTTTCATTGAAGGACGCGTGTTGTGGACTCCCCACACCATCCGTTTCTCCAGCAAATCTTCGGACTACCGGCAACTCCCGAAACCCGATTAACTCCCCTTGCCTTGCGTACCGGGCTGTGGCAAAAACAGCCATGCGGTTCCTCATTATTGTCACTCTGTTTGGTGCATCCCTTCATGCTGCCATAAAACCAAATGTGGTTTATATCATGTGCGATGAACTTGGCTATTATGAGCCATCCTTTATGGGCAGCAAAACCATCCGCACCCCGCGCATCGACCGCTTGGCGGCGGAAGGCGTTTGGTTCACGCAGGCGCTTGCGGGTTCTGCAGTCTGCGCACCCACGCGATGCGTTTTGATGTCCGGCAAACACAGCGGCCACACCTCTGTACGCGTCAATGGCGGCGGCACTCCCATGCGCGCGGAGGAAAAAACAATCGCAAGCATGCTCAAGGCCGGCGGCTATGCCACGGGTGGATTTGGCAAATGGGGCTGCGGCGGACGCGGCAGCACCGGCGTGCCTGAACGCCACGGCTTTGATGTCTTCCTCGGCTACTACGATCAGGTCCACGCACACAGCTATTATCCACCGTACATTATCCGAAACAGCAAAGAGGTTCCCCTGCCCGGCAACAAAGGCGGCAGCACAGGGACGCAGTATTCGCACTACGTCATTTTTGAGGAGTCGCTGAAATTCATTCGAGAAAACAAAGACAAACCCTTCTTCTGTTATCTCCCCATCACCCCCCCTCATGGAATTTTTGACATTCCCGATAGTGATCCCGCATGGACTGATTGCAAGGACAAGCCTTGGCCTGAACAAGCCCGCCGCTACGCTGCAATGGTCGGGATGATTGATCGACAGGTCGGGCAGGTTCTCGATTTGTTAAAGAAACTCAAACTCGACGAAAATACGATTGTGTTTTTCTGTGGCGATAACGGCGGCAACAATTATTTTCGCACCCCCGAGCACCCACGCGGCATTCATAGTGCAAATAAGAACCCCAAAACAGGCGTAGAATTTCGTGGCGGCAAGGGCAATCTTTACGAAGGCGGCCTGCGCATCCCGATGGCCATCCGATGGCCCGGCAAGATCAAGCCCGGCCGCGTGAGCGATCACCTATGGTATTTTCCAGATGTCATGCCCACCCTCGCCGAAATCACCGGCACTCAAGCTGTGAAAGATTCCGATGGCATCTCAATCCTCCCTGAATTGCTTGGGCGCAAACAGTCCCAACACAAATATCTGTACTGGGAACTCGGCAACCAAACCGCCGTGCGCATGAAAAACTGGAAAGCCGTGCGCCCCCGCCCGAATGCTGACTGGGAACTTTACGACCTCAGCAAAGACATCAGCGAAACGCAAAACGTCGCATTGGCAAACCCCAAAATTCTCGCGCAAATGAAAGCCTACGCAAAGGAAGCCCACACACCCGCCGTGGAAGGCACCTTCGCCGATCGCGCCAATCACGAAAAGGATCGGCGCGCCAAATATGGCAGCACCCGCCCGCCACAACGCCCCGGCCGTGCAAACTGGAACGCAAAGGGCCTCCTCCCGAACAAGCGGTTCAAAATCCTGAAGGCCAGCAGCGAAAATGTCGGCAACGGCAAATTTGCCCGCAACGCCATCGACGGCAATGCCAACACCATTTGGCATTCTCAGTTTCTACCCGAGATTAAAAAGCACCCGCACGAACTCATCATTGACCTTGGCCGCGAATACACCCTCAACGGCTTCCGCCTCCTTGCTAGGCCCGATGCGGGTTGGAACGGGACAATCAAGGACATTGAAATCTCAATCTCGAATCACCCTGAAAAATTTGGCCCACCCACACTCAAGGCATCCCTGCCGAAATCAAAGACCGCACAAAACTTAAAGTGCGATGCAACCAAAGGGCGTTACGTGAGGGTGCGAGCGCTGTCTGAGATTAATGGCGGCCCCTGGGCTTCGCTCGCTGAAATTGGATTCAAAGGCAAATAGCCCTTCAATCCTCATCAATATCCAAAGCCGCCTTCACCGCTTTATGAGGAAGGCTGAAGAGCCAATGGCAAACCGAATCATCCGAAACCGGATTCACCCTGTTCACCGTTGAACAACCGCTGACCAACGGCAATCCCGTCGCCAACGACCCCAGTATAATAAAAAGAAGCAGCCGACCCACGCGCCCGACTGCCGGTTTATTGTTTTTCATTCAGTTAAATTTGGTGGAGGTGGTGGGAATTGACCCCAAGCAAGCCAACACTTAAAACCGAGAACCCCGCCGATTCCCTAGAGTTTACTCTCCTGCCCCTCATGCGTCAACGCAATGAAGCGCACATATACGCACTAAAGCTGTGTCAACTTGTGTCAGTAGAATTATACAGTGGTCGGAGGGAGTCACATTAATATCGCCCCCCAATATAATGGATTTGTCCTCACAGTTTTTTCCACAAAAGGCATTACCCTCCAACAGCATTTACACCAGAGCCGGTGAGGCGTAGGGTGGCGGGCATGAAGCAGATTCTCTTGATGATTGCGGCTGTGGCGTTGGTGGTGGGATGTGGGAAGAAGACTGCCACGGACAAAGTGGACGGCCAGTCGGTGAATCCAAGTGTCGGCAAAAACAAACC
>CAZJRV010000019.1:0-19547 GCA_964548235.1 uncultured Verrucomicrobiota bacterium | reverse complement strand
TGTTTGCGCCACTTTTGCCTGGGCTCTTAATATCGTTTCCAAGGATTCAATAAAGGGTGCCAGTAAAATCATCCCTGCTACAGCTGGCCGTTTTAGGTTTACTTGGGGTGCAATAATGCAGCCCTCGCTGTGTCCTAATAAATATTTGCGTTTTTGATCACAGAATTCAAACCCGTCCAGCGAGTCAAACCATTGGACTGCATCCTCGACCAAATCAAAATGTCCGGCCGAATAATAATTCCCGGTGCTTTCCCCGCAGCCACGTTTATCATAACGAACACTGGCAATGCCATTGTCCGCCAAATGATGTGCGATTGCATTGAAAATGTTTAGCCCTTGTCCGTCGATATTTTCATCACGATCCAGTGGGCCACTTCCATGAATCATTAAAACAACCGGGAATCGCCCATGTATCTTGGGCAGGCAGGCCGTGCCTTTTAAGACTGCATCACCTGATTTAATCGAACATTCTTTTTCAACCATGGAGCATCTTTATTTAGCTATGAATAATCGTACGGAGCGGCTCCCTTTTTCTTCAAGATTGGCGCAGGGATTTAGTTCGACTGTGCATGCATCGTCATGTGCCCGGCTCGCCCCAATTCCACTGGAGCGGTTGGTTTTTGCCATCATCCGCCAGTCATCGAGGTCTTACTGAAATTTCAATCCAACCCAGATGAGGGCGGCAAAAAATAAAATGATGCCGAGGCATCCAAACAGGGCTTTTTTGCTTTCGTTTTCGATTTTTGAACGCAAAAAAAATAGGTCCCGGTTGCGGCTCCAAGGATGGCGCCGCCAATCATAAATGGCCCAAGTTGATCTATTTTCAAGCCAATGTTCGCCGCCTTGATCAATGGAAACAATCCGCCAAACATTGCTGCGCCTGAAATAAACAGCCCCGGCTTTTTAAGTGCCCGTTCGTACAATCCTTTTTCAATCATGGATCCGATGCCCCGCCGGTTATGAAGGTGGGCGTTGCCGAAAGTCAACATTCCAATTTTGTTCGATGGGCGTGCCGTGTTGATCTTGCGATGCCCTGTGATTCAAAATGACTATTGCGGACTGTGGGGGTGGGTGCTAGATTGAGCCAGCCCAACCCCTGCCCGATGATGATTGATTTTGGATTCAAGCGAATTGGAGTGTGCCTTTCCAGAGGCTTTTTACCGTTGACGCTTTTGGCAGGCGTGCTGCTGCCGGACTCTGCCATCGGCCAGCAGGGGTACCAGCGATACGGGCGGGTGTACATCAACACTCATGGATCTGCCGTGCCTGCCTCGCTGTTGCAATACGTGGCCCGCGAGGGGGAGATGCTCGTCACCAAATACCGCGCAATCGGCATCACGGTGCCGCAGGATTTCTCCTACAAGATTGATTTCCTGCCCAACTTCGAGGCGTACCGCCGGTATTCTGCTTCCATTGGCAAAACAGTGGGGCCGGGCACCTTGGGATTCAATCGCAGCATGGTAATGCAAGACCGAGTGACCGGTGACATCATGCAGGAACCGCAACATCCAACGCACATCGTGTGTTATTGGTCGCATGAGATGCCGTGGGAAATCATCCCCACGCTGCTTCATGAAATGTGCCATTCCGTGCACGCGGCCAATTACGGGGTCATGCCGGTTTGGCTCTCGGAAGGTTTGCCCGAGTGGTATTCCAACCGCAAGCAACACTTGGGTGTATCCAAGAAAATCACCACCCTCAACCAATATCAGGACCACATGGAGCGGGTGCAAACCATGACCGAAAAGCAATTCATCGGGTTCATTGCTGCGACGGAATACAAGCATTGGGAGACACAATTCGGCAACGTGAGCACCGGCTATTTCCTGGCCCAAACTCTGGTGGATTTTTTTCTGGGCAACCCCTCCGCCCAGCCCTATTTCCGCAAGGCCCTGTTAAAGGCCAAAGCCTCCAGCGAATGGCAGCGGGATCGCAGCGTGAACTGGGCGCTCGACGTGGAGGCCAACTGGCCCCAGGGCATCCCCATGCTGCTAAAGGGCTGGAAAAGTTGGTATAAACTTCAGGCCCAACCCAAGCGAACCAACCGGCTCAACCCCTTTGTGGATGCCAACCGCGCACACTTCCACCAATTGGTCACGGCCATGAAGAAAAAACCCGTGGTGACCGATGCCGAGCGATACGCGCTGGTGCACCAATGGCTTTCCTTCGCACGGCTGGAAATGGATGACCTCAAGCAAAAACGGGCCGAGTCGTATCATCTGGGCGAGACCACCATGCTGCGGACGCGGCTGTTGCAAGTAGAGCGGTTTGCCAATAAGGATCATGCCATCCGCCAGCGCATCACGCAGGATCACCGCGACCGCCTCAAGCGCACCCGGCCCAATCCCTCCGACCCGCTGTACAAGCGGACCGTGCCGTACAAGCCGGTTTCGTGGTATCTGGGCATTGACCCCATCCAAGGCTCACATCCGCGCCCGGCCTATGTAAGCAGCACCCAGTTGCCCCAGCCCGGTTTTCGTTGGCAGGGCCTGGATAACTGGCAGGCGACCATGATTTTCACCAACCTGTTCACCTCGCACATCGGCAATCCGATGCCGCTGCCCAAGCCCAAGCTCAAAACCGGGGCCCGTGGGCCCTTCACCGAGGCATTGCGGAAAAACAACCTGGACGCCGAGGCGGCGCTGCGGACAGTGGGCGGCAAGCTCAAGCGCCACGCGGTGACGGGCGAGGTGTTGACGCTCACCCTTGCCAAAACACGCATCGATAATGACGACCTCGAGCACATGGCCGTGCTCTTTCAGCCGCAGGTGCTGGACCTCACCGACACGGACCTCACCGACGGCGCCACCCGCCATCTGGTCGGCTGGGCCAGCCTGCGCGAGCTAAAGCTGGGAGGCACGCGCCTGTCCAAGGCGGCGGTGGATGACATAAAATATTTTTCACCCGGCCTGATTATTGAATGAAACTCCTCGCGCACATTTTGGCAGTGGCCTCCTTGTGGCTGGCCGGGGGATGTTCCAAGAAAAAATCCGGCGGGGAAGACGGCTCCGAATCGAGCGGCAAGAATAACCGGCCAAAAGTTTCCGAGTTGCAGCCTGCCAAATCATCCGGGGGCGGCAGCCAGCGATCCAGCACCATTGCCCGGCAAGACGATGGCCTGTGGCGTGAGGCGGGCAAGCGCGAGCTTTTCAGCGGCACCGTGGTTCATGATTTGGACGACCTGCGCTGGGAGGAAAAATACAAGCAAGGCGTGCGCGTTTCCGTGCGGGCCTGGGACAAGGAGGGCAAGCCGGTGCCGCTCCACGCCTGGAATGCAGATGGTTCACCCAGGGATTAACTCCCTTTGCCTTCACTCTCCTTGCCTTCATTCTCCCCGGCCGCGCGTTTGAAAAACAGCCGGTACATACGGCGATCCACAGTGCGGCTGGGATCAATGGTCTCGTCAATCACGCTCACCAGTTCCCACCCATTCTGCCCAAAGCTGAGCAGCACCTGCTCCATCTCGGTATCGGGCACATCCAGTTGCTTGTGCTCCCACATCTGCATCCGCGCAGCATAGCGCACGCACCGGCCCACAGCAATGCGAATCTGGCAGGCTCATTGGTTATAAAAATCCGGGGTATTGTCCGGAGGCGGCTGGCTGGCTTCGTGGATGGTTTGCAAACGAGCCGTTTCCGCCTCCAGCC
The DNA here is from genome assembly GCA_964548235.1 of uncultured Verrucomicrobiota bacterium. GTDB lineage: Bacteria > Verrucomicrobiota > Verrucomicrobiia > Limisphaerales > UBA1100 > JACNJL01. Next base: position 15,900 of record CAZJRV010000019.1, on the reverse strand, counting down.
AATGCAGTGCCTGGGCCAACTCCTCCGCCTCCGGCGTGCCGGGGTGCTCCTTGAGAAACGCCTGGATATCCGTTGTGGCGGCCTTGTATTTTTCCAGCCCTGCTTCGATATCCTCAGGAGACTCGATGCCCTGCTCAACTACCTTGAGCTTGGCAAGAATGGCTGCGTGTTGGCGACTGGCTTCAGTCTCCGACTTGCCACATCCGGCAAAGGACAATGCGGCGATCATTGCGGCGACGAGGCTACCTTTCATGCGCCCAGTCTATCGGCGCGAGGTGCAGATGCAACCGCAAGTTGGTCACAACGTGTCATTCGTTGATTCATCCGATGCCCGGCCCGCTCCTTGCTATGAATGGCGTAAAGGCTTTCGGATTCTCGGCGGACGTTATCCCAACGGCAGATTCAGGGAGATCACCGTGCCGCGTCCATCCTCGGAATCCAATTCCACGCGCCCGCCATGGGCCTCGGCCACCTTGGCCACGATTGCCAGCCCCAGGCCGCCGCCTTTTTTCTTGGTGGTGCTGAGCATGCCGGTGAAAACGAGCGCACGCTGAGCCTCGGTCATTCCCGGCCCGGTATCGGCAAAGGCAATTTGTAATTCATTCCCCTCGTGCCGCGTTCGGATCCGCAATGTGCCCCCGTCGGGCATGGCCTCGGCGGCATTGAGGATGACATTGAGAAACGCCTGCGAAAGCTGTGTGGCATCCGCATTCACCGGCGGCAGTTCCGGCGGGTCATCGCGTTCCAACCCGATGGAATGATGCTGAAGCTTGTGGCGCGTGAGCAGCGCGAGGTCATCCAGCAGCACCGGCACGTGCACCGGCGCCATGCGCGGCTCGGCATTGCGCGCGAAGTTCACAATGTTGTCCACGATGCCGTCGAGATGATTCATCTTATCGCCCAGCACCCGCGCATCCTCGTGGCGCGGATCGCCTTCCGGAAACTGCAAATCCAACGAGTGGTACAACATCTTCATCACCGTTAACGGATTGCGGATTTCATGCGCCACCTCCGCCGCCAGCAGGCCCAGCGCGCTGAGCTGTTCATTGCGACGCAGTTGTTCCTCCACATCCACCGTGCGCTCGTACAGCCGCGCCTTCTCGATTGCCACCGCCGAAAGTTCCGCCAAGGCCGCAAGCGTTTCGACCTCTTCATTTGAAAAAACATGCGGCACCGCCGTGTACACATTCAGCGTTCCAAGACAGTCCTTCGTGTACACCAACGGCACGCTAAGCAGCGAAACAAAGCCCTCGCGGCGGGCAATTTCCGCGTGCTGGTATTGGGCGGAGGATTTCAGGTCGCCCACCTGCACCGGCTTGCGGCGGCGCACCACCGACCCCATCAAGCTTTCCGCCACGCTTAGCGGTGGCCGCTGCTGGTATCCGCTGCCTGCGCCGTATTGTGCGCGCATCTCCAACCATTCGCCGCTGGCATCCAGCAATTGCAACGAACACGCCCGTGTGTTTCCCAGCCCCGCCGCCTCGCGCGTGATGGCCTCCAGAACGTCATCGAGATTCAGCGTGCGGTTGATGGTTTGCCCCACGCTCACCAGGCTCTCGAGCAATCCCGTGCGTTGCCGCAATTGCTCGTAAAGCCATGTGTTGTGAATCACCTGCGTGGCGTGCACCGCCAATTCCTCCAGCAGCGCCTGGTCCATTTCAGAAAAGGCACTGGCCGCAGTGGCGTCCACGTGGATGGCCCCCTGCACCGAGCCTTCACGCCGCAGAGGCACAGCCAGTTCACTTTGCACACCGGGGCGGGCGGAGGCGCAACGGGCATCCTCCGTCACATCGCCCACGCGCAATGTTTTGCCGTGGCGCACCACCCAGCCGGAAATGCCTGCCTCCAGTCCCTGCGCCGGGCTTTCCTTTGGCAAACCTTCCGCCACTTCGATTTCCAGTCGGCCGGTGTTTGGATTTACCAGCACCAGCGACCCGCTCGCCGCGCCCACCAGACCCACCGCCTCGCACACCACCAGCCGCAGTGCCGCCTCCGGTTCCAACGTGGAATGGATCGCCCGCACGCCCTCATACAGTCGCGCCATTTGTTCCGCTGGAAATTTCATGGCACCCCTTTCATCGTATGTTACGCAGCAACACCAGACCCGTGCCGGCAAAAACCAAATTCGGCAGCCACGCCGCCAGCAGCGCTGGCAGATGGCCGGCGGTTCCCAGCGCCAGCCCCCAACGCAGGAGCACGAAATAAAAAAAACAAATGGCAACGCTCCCTGCCACCCCCGTGTACACGTTTCGCCGTCCGCCCATGGCGCCAAACGGCAGCGCCACCAGCACCACCACCAGGCAGGTGAAGGGCTGTGCCAGACGCCCGTGAAACTGTGTCATCAACAGCGCGGCGCGATCGGTCTTCATGTCTGGATGTAATTTACGATATTCCATAATATCACTGAGCGAAAGGCGCAGGCGCTTGGCGGCCATGATCTGGTCCATTTGGCTGACCCGGATTTCGGCCTGCAATTGTGCGGGTGAGCCGCCGATGAACTTGCCTGCCAGCACATTGGTCACCAACAGTTGCGGCAGGTCGTTGGTGGGGGGGCGGAATGACTGCAGTTGCGCGTCGTAAAATACCCACGTGCCCTGCTTCCATTCCCCCCGCTTGGCAAAGAGTTCGTAGCGCGCATCCACTTCCTCCCAATCCACCACGGGCCGGTCCATGTCGCCCGTCTTGGGGTTGTACCGCTTGATGTGCCAAACCTGCCGCTTGGAGTCATCGCGAAAGTGCAGGTTTTCCATCCACTCAGAATTGTTGTCGCCCTTGGCCCGGATCATCCGCGCCGCTTTTTCAGTCGCCCCGGGAGCGATAAACTCGGTGACTCCGAAAAGCCCTCCGCCCAGCACAGCAGCCACGATGAAGTAGGGCACGCTCAACCGCGCCATGCTCACGCCCGCCGCGCGAATGGCCACCAGCTCGTTGTGGCGCGCGTGTTGGGTGAGGGTGTACAGCAACGCCAACAACAGCGCGATGGGCAGCACGGTGGTCAGCAGCTCGGGCGTTTGCAGCAGATAATAGCCCACAATTTCGCCTGTGCTCATGTTGGCTGCCTGATAAACATCGAGCCGACTGAACAAATCAAAGGCCGTCCAGAAAATCTGGAATCCCATGAGACAGTACAACAACGGCACGAATAATTCGCGCAGCAAATAGCGGTCCAGCAAACGCATCCGGGCACAGGCTACCCGCGTGCCGCGTGCGAAGCAAGACGGGCAAATGGCTCGCGTGAATTCGTCCGCGTCATTAGGCTGCCCCCGTGCGTGTGACCAACCTCAACCCCGCTGACACCATCGGCGCCAGCGCGTGGCTGGTGGAAACCGGCGGACACACGATGCTGCTCGATGCAGGCACGCACCCGGGCATGGAAGGGCGCGATGCCCTGCCTCTCTATTCGCAGGTGGGCGGGGCGGATGTGGATGCGATCGCGCTTTCACACTGTCATCATGACCATTGCGGCTCGTTGCCCGTTGCGCTGCGACATTTTCCCCGTGCCCGCGTGCTGATGACCGAGCCAAGCTATTTCCTCGTGGAACGCGTGCTGCATAATTCGGTGAACGTGATGAAACGCCAGCGCGCGGAACAGGGCATCTGGGAATACCCGCTGTACGACCACGAGGAAATCGATGAGTTGTCCTATTTATTCCAAGGCTTTAAATACGGGCGCGTGGAGCCGTGGGGCGCATTTGCGCGCGAGGGGGAATCGCCCACGCTTTCCTTCCATCACGCCGGCCACGTGCTGGGTTCCGCCGGGGTGCGCGTGGCGCACGGGAAGGAGAGTTTGTTTTATTCCGGCGACGTGTGTTTCCATGATCAAACCCTCACCCCCAAGGCGGATTTTGGTGGAGTGAAGGCGGATGTGTTGATTTTGGAATGCACCCGTGGCAGCACCGAAACGCCCGGGGGGTTCACGCGAGACAAAGAGTCGAATCGGTTTCTGGAAGCCATCCGCGCGGGGCTCGAGCGTAATGCGGGTGTGCTGGTGCCGGTGTTCGCCCTTGGGCGCACGCAGGAAATATTGGGAATGCTCGCGCTGGCCATGCAACGCGGGGAGCTACGCAAACAACCTGTTTACATTGGCGGCCTGGGGCGTGTGTTCACAGAAATTTATGATCTGGTTTCGGGCCGCGCGCCCAATCGCCGGCCGGATTTAAATTTGCACGAGGCACTGGATCTCCGGGTCCTTGAGCGGCGGGAATTGAAAAAGATAAAGCCCGAAGGACAACTCTTTGTCATCACCGCCGGCATGATGAGCGCGCACACGCTGGCGCATGAGCTGGCGTTGCGCATGGCGCCGGTTGAAAATCATGCCATTCATTTTGTGGGCTACGCCGCGCCGGATACGCCTGCAGGAAAACTGCGGGCGGCTGCCCGTGGAGAGGCGTTTCAATTCAGCGAAAGCGGCGGCATGCTTGCGCGCCATTGCGAGATGAATTGTTTTGATCTATCCGCGCATGCCAACCGCGATGAACTGGTGGACTTTGCCTTGCGCCTCAACCCGCGCGCTGTCCTCCTTGGCCACGGCGAACCCGAAGCGCGCGATTGGATGGAAACCGCGCTGCGCGAACGCCTGCCGAACCTGGTGATCCACCAACCCGCCCCGGGCGAAATGGTGGAGGTGTAATCCCGCCTTGTGCGCGCTCGTTTTTTGCGGTAAAACTTCCAGCGTACCCGTGGCACGAAATTCATCCAAAGCCGGATTCACCCTGCCGGAAGTGCTTGTGGCCGTGGCCATTTTGGCCTTGGTGACAACGATGATCTTTGGCGTATTCGGCTCGCTGCTCTCCGCCACACGCACGGGCGCGGAGGCGGCCGACACCACCCAGCGCGAGCGCATGGCCTTGCGCGCCATGTCCGATGCGTTGGCGGGCACCTCGTGGTATCACCAGCACGGGCCGGGGCAATTTTTGGTGGGTCAGGACGCGCAAGGCTTCAGTCAATTGGAATTGGTCACGCGTGTCCCGCCAGGCTTCTGGGGCGCACGCGTCCTGGGCAGTTCCCCCCTGCGACGCGTGCAGTTCATTGTGGAACCCGCCCCCCACGGAGGCCACCAACTCGTGCTGCAACAGGAAGCGTTGTTGGCCAACACCAATTCCACCACGCGCATGCACCGCACGGTGTTGCTGCCGCAGGTCACGCAGTTTTTGCTAAATCTCCGGCCACACGGGCCCGATGCGCAATGGCAACCGGCATGGGATGCCACCAACGCCCTGCCGCGCCTCGCCCGGGTGGAGCTGGCCATCAACGAACACCAAACCCCGCGCGCCAAGGAGATGGCGGTGTACGCCAACGCCGCCACGCACGCCGCACGAGTCCCCGGCATCGGCGCCACCACGAATGTCGCCGGGGTGGTTTTCGGCGAAGGCGGATTCGACATCGACAAGGGCTCCTCCAATGCGCGGTATATTTTCCTGATCGACAAATCCGGCAGCATGCGTGGCGAGCGGTTGGCCGTGGCGAAGAAGGCGCTGATGAACACGTTGCAGCAAATGGAGGAGGGAAGCAAATTTTACATCTACTTTTTCAATCGAGAAGCAGACGCCATGCCCTCCAGCGCGATGCTCGATGCCTCGCCGGAAAACATCAACCGCATGGCCGATTGGCTGGGAACGCGCAATGCCGAGGGGGGCACCGATCCGGTTCCGGCGTTGAACGGCGCGTTCTCCCATGAGCCCACTGAGGTTTGGCTGCTCACCGACGGCCAGTTTCGTTCCAGAGTGATCGACACGGTAAAGCAACTCAACGCCAGCCAAAACGTCAAGGTGAACACGCTTGGGCTGGGTGACGAAATTCGGGGCCGCCGGGGCGAGGCCTTGTTAATGATCATCGCCAAGGAAAACGGCGGCACTTACACCTTTGTAAACCCCGAGACCAACGCACAGCCGCCTGCGCCGCAATAGTAGAAAGATGGTGCGCGGTATTGGGCTCGAACCAATGACCTCCACCGTGTCGAGGTGATGCTCTACCAACTGAGCTAACCGCGCAAATGAAGGGGTTCTGTGTGCCAAACTCGAGGGAGAGTGGCAAGCTCAATCGGGTTTTTAGACACGGATTTCACGGATTTACACGGATTTTATTTTGAAATGAATCTGTGTAAATCCGTGAAATCCGTGTCTGTCTTTTCAGGTCGCCAATGGTGCGCCGACGTTGAGGTTGTGCTTTAAACAATAGGCGGTGTTGTCGACGTATTTTTGGGCCCACGGTTTGAGGTCGGCGCGTTCCTTGGGGGTGAGGGGGCGGATAACTTTGGCGGGGCTGCCGAGGACGAGGGAGCCTTCGGGGATTTGGGTGCCGCCGGTGACGAGTGCATTGGCGCCGATGATGGATTGGGTGCCGATGACGGCGCCATCGAGGATGGTGCTGTTCATGCCGATGAGGCATTCATCACCAATTTGGCAGGCGTGGATGACGGCGCTGTGGCCGATGGTGGTCCAGTTGCCAATTTCGCAGGGGTAGTCGTCAGCGAGGTGGACGACGGTGCCGTCCTGGATGTTGGTGTGATGGCCGACCTTTATGTAATTGATGTCGCCACGCAACACGGCATGGTACCACACGCTGGAGTGTTCGCCCAAGGTCACATCGCCCACCACCACGGCGGTGCTGGCGAGGTAAACGCCCTCGCCAAGGGTGGGTTGGCGGCGGAGGAAGCGGTCCAATTGTGGATCAAGCTCGCCCATGGGCGGAGGATGCCAAGGGGAAGGCGAGTTGTCGGCAAAATTCACAAAAAACCCGCCGGTCTGTTTCCAGAGCCGGCGGGCTACCCAACCTGTCTATAATGTCTTCCTCCTATTCGACTGCCGGAGTGGCGTGTCTGGTATTGAGACGCGAGGGAGAAGGCTTTATTCACCCGTCAAAGTTAAATATTTTGCACTCCTATTTCGGGCCAAAACTGCCTAAAATGGCCGTTTTTTGATGTATTCGGCGGGTATTTTGCCAGTGAGGCTTTGGAGGAATGACACGATATCCGCAAGCTGTTCACCGGTCAATTCGCGCCCAAGCTGGTGTTTGGCCATTTTGGTAACGGCTTCTTCCAATGTTTTCGCGCTGGAATCGTGGAAATACGGCCCCGTTTTCTCAATATTGCGTAAGCTGGGCACTTTGAAGAACATCTTATAAGCATCATTCCCCACAACTGCCGAGCGGCCTTCATCCGCCTGATTGGGCCAAGGCCTTAAAAGGCCAAGCTTTTGGTAGCTATTCCCTCCCACCAATGGGCCGGTGTGGCAGGTAACGCAGCCGGTGGTTACAAAGGTTTTCAGCCCTCTTTGCTCCTGGGCAGATAAGGCAGAAACTTTACCCGCGAGAAAATCATCAAACCGCCCGGGCGTGACCAGATTGCGCTCAAAAGCGCCAATCGCATTACCGACATTATCATAAGTAACCGCATCAACATCCCTTGGAAATGCCTTTTTAAAGAGTGGACGATATTCCGGGATCGCCTTCAACTTTGCCACAACGGCTGCTGCACTCGGCATTCCCATCTCTTTTCCCGCTAAAATTGGGCCTTTTGCCTGTTCCTCGACTGTGGCAGCACGGCCATCCCAGAATTGGGCGATGTGGAAAAATGCGTTGTAAGTGGTCGGCGAATTGCGCCCCACCAGTTTGCCGGGCACACCCAGCGAGAAAGACAGCCCATCCACGCCGTATTTTTCGAGCAAATGGCAGGAATTACAGGCGACTTGGTTGTTACTGGAAAGGCGTTTTTCGTAATATAAATGTCGGCCGAGATCCACCTTGGCCTGATCCTCCGCACTGCGCGGGAGGCGATCGAGCGCGGTGAGCGGAGGCTGGAAAATCGCGGCCATCGCCTCCGCATTCGGCGAGACATGTGCGGGGGCCTTGGGCGAATCCGGAGTTTGGCCTACCAAAAGGGTGAGGAAAGAGACAGCGGAAACAAATAGAAGCAAGCGGTGCATGGACGGAAGAGTAGGGTTTGGGCAGGAAAAATCAACCTCACAAACTCGTTCAAAAAAGTACGGACACGTAATTTTTTGTGAGATTTTGCTTGCATTGGTTGTGTCAATTCCCGTATATCCCCCCGCAACGCGCCTTTTTGGGCGTGGGGTTTTTGCCTCGGCAAACTCCCCGTACAGTAAACTGCAGTATAAAGTTAACAACCTATAGCAGGAGGAAATACAAAATATGAAAATGAATAAATGGACCATGGGTCTCGCCGCCGCTGGCGTCGTCTCCCTTTCGTCTGTTGCTCAGGCTCAGGACGCCGCCGCCGCCCCCGCGGGCGCAGCTGCTTCCACGACCTTGAGCGGTTACGTGAGCACTGGTTACAAGTTCAACGGTGGCGCAGCAGGCGCTGGCTACTACCGTGCCGGAGAGGGACGCAATGCGTTCAGCATGGACGTTGTGGACCTGAAACTTTCGTCCGAACAGGGCGATGGCGACACGGCTACCGGTTACACGGTTGAGCTGTGGATGGGCCCAGCTGCTGCCGGCATCAACACCGCCGCCAATGAAACTACAGGTGACAGCGTTGAAATTATGCAGGCCAACATTGATCTGCGTATCAGCGGGATCGATCTGAAGATTGGTCATTTTGGCACCGTCATCGGCAACGAAGTCTACAACTACAACGAGAACGCGCTTTACACGCATTCTTGGGGTTTTGCCATTGAGCCGACTCACCACACTGGTTTGCTTGCTTCTAAAACCTTATCGGACGGCCTAACTGTTTCTGCTGGCCTCGCCAACACGACAGGGCCCGAGCTTAACGGTAACAGCAATGGCAGCAACTCAGGCAAAACAATCCTTGCCTCGGTATCCTACACACTGGGTTCCGGCATCGGCGCTCTGGATGGCACCGAGCTGTACTACGGCCTTGTGACGGGTAATTCCACCGGCAATGGCGGCAACAATGATGACTATCACTACGCCAGCATCAAGCTGCCGGAGTTGGTTGCCAACATGTCCATCAAAGCTACGTGGGATCACGTAGAATATGGCGCCCGTGTTGCTGACTCGAACGTGGTTGGTTTGAACATTGGCTACAAGATGAGCGATGACACAAGCCTCAACGTTCGGTACGAGACCGGCAACATGAACACGGCCGCAGCCGGTACCGCCCAAGGATTGGGAACTGGCAACGCTGACAACCTTCAGTCGTTCACCATCGGCGTGAATCACAAGATCTGGGATAATGTCATTTCCCGCATCGAGTATCGCAATGATTCCGTGGACACGGCTGGTTCCGTCGATGATGGACAAGACGTCGTCGCCTTGAACCTGAACTACAGCTTCTAACTCACTGTTAGAAACCTTTTAAACCCCTTCGGGAAACCGAGGGGGTTTTTTAATGCCTTGATGCAGTCGGGGATCGGGTGCTTAATGGGGCTGGAGGTTGGGATGCGTGGATTGATTCTATTCGGATTGTTCTTAAAAAGCGCGGCGGCGGCGCAGGATGCGGGGCAAAGTGTGCCGGCGTTGGCAGCCTCGGCATCGCTCTCGGGGTATGTGAGCACGGGCTATCGTTGGGGGCCGGGCGCGGGAAATTTTGCCTACGGGCTCTCGGGCACCACCCGACGCGCCAATGCGTTTTCGCTGGATGTGGTGGCGCTTTCGTTGCATCGGCCGATGGAGAATTGGTTGCTGGATTCAGGATATCGCGTGGATCTTTGGGTGGGGCCGGATGCGAGCAATCTGGACACCGGCACGGGCGCAGATTCCGTGGAATTGCGCCGTGCATATTTGGATTTGCGTTTTCCCCTTTTCAATCCGCTTGAAACGGGCGAAACCACCAGCCTCGATTTGCGCGTGGGCACGTTTGATTCGGTCGTCGGCTTCGAGTCGCCCGATCCCATTGCCAACGCGCAATACACGCGCTCATGGGGATATACCATTCAACCGACGGTTCACACGGGCATCCTTGCGTTGTTCCCGGGCACAGGTCGGCCGGGTGTGGATGCGCTTTATGAGTGGGACAGCACCTACCAGATAGCCCTTGGCGTGGCGAATACGAATGATCCCCGCATCGACGGATCCCCCGCCAATGCCGACCGCAAAACTCTGCTGGCCGGATTCCTGTGGGAACTTCCTGAAACACTTGGGCTACTCGGCGGTTCCCGTTTTTCGTTGGGCTATGTGAATGGCCGCGCGCGGTCGGGCGATGATCCCATCCAAAACCTATATCTTGGCCTGGGCTTGCTGCCGAATTCCGATAAATGGAATCTCAGCCTCACGCACGATTCGCGCATCCTGTCGGGCACTGGCAATGATGATTCAGTTTTTGGCCTGTACTTGGGCCGCACAGTTTCCGATGACCTCACACTCTCCACACGCGCGGAGTTTTATCAAGAAGGGGCAAAGCTGTATTCCGCCGAAAGTGCTGCTGAACAGACCGATGGCCAAGGCCTCACGCTCACGCTAAATTACAAAATCTGGGATAACGTCATCTCCCGCGTGGAATACCGCTGGGATAACACCGATGAACCGGTCAATGGCCGCCACAACAACCAGACTTGGCACATCAATTTCATCTACGAATTTTGAACTATTGGAGCCGCAAAATTTCCTGTGGATAATTCGGTGAAAAACCTCGGTTTATCCCAAATTCCCTTTTTTTGTTGATTCTGTTTCAGGCCATCGCCGCCATTCCCAGCACCAACAAGCCTGCGCTAAAACGATACCAACCAAAAACCATAAATGTGTTTTGCCGCAAATAACCAAGCAGCCAGTTTACCACCAAAAACGCCGTCACCGCCGAGGCTGCTGTTCCGAGCAGGAGGCTGTCCCACTCGCTTGACACAGCTCCGGGGTTTTCCTTTAACGCTGAAGCGAGTTCGTATCCGCCCGCGGCCAGCAGCGTGGGCACGCCGAGTAGAAACGAAAACTCAACCGCATCGCGCCGTGCCATCCCAAGGATGAGGCCGATCATAATGGTCGTGCCACTGCGCGAGGCGCCGGGGAAAACCATCGCCACCAACTGCGCCAATCCAAAGGCAATCGCCAACGTCCAAGTGAGGCTTAGTGGTTTGTTTTCTTCGGGCGCATTAGTTTCGTTTTTGGGCTGCTGGAGTTCGTACGCGATGAAGAGCAGACCGCCGATGAGCAATGCCCAGCCGATGGGGGCACTTTCGTTGGGCAATTCCCATCCTCCCGCCTTGAGCGCCAATCCGCCGACCCCGGTTAAAACAAAGGAAAAACAGAGTTTTTTGAGGTAATCTTGTGTCTCGGCCTCTCGCCATTTTTGGATCAACTCGCCCACGCGTTCTCGGAAAACTGCGAGCACTGCCAACACCGCGCCGCTTTGGATGCAAATGGTGAAATGATCCGGCTGCGAACCGAGCCATCGTTCGGCCAATAAAAGATGGCCCGTTGAGGATACGGGGAGAAATTCCGTGATGCCTTCCACCACGCCCAGCAGGATGACTTGAAGCCAGTCTGGCATCGGCGCGAAGTATGGAGTAAACACGGGGCGTGCGCACGATTTATTTGGATTACAACGCCACCACCCCTCTGGATTCCGTCGTGCGCGCGGCTATGCTGCCGGTTCTTGATGAAGTTTGGGGCAACCCTTCCAGTGTGCATCACGTGGGGCAGCGTGCGCGGTCTTTGCTGGATGATGCGCGCGATCGCATCGCTGCCACGCTAAAGTGCAAGCCCAGTGAAATCATTTTCACCAGTGGCGGCAGCGAAAGCACAAACCTCGCCCTGCACGGGATGGCGCGCCATTTGCGCGATAAAGGCCGCCACATCATCACCTCTTCTGTGGAGCATCACGCTGTGCTGCAGCCTTGTGAATATCTTGCCAATAACGAGGGGTTTGAGGTCACTTTTCTTCCCGTCGATTCCGCTGGCCGCATTTCCGTGGAGTCCTTGCGCGAAGCATTGCGGCCTGACACCGTGCTCGTCAGCATCATGGCTGCCAATAATGAAGTGGGCACCCTGCAGCCGGTGGCTGAAATTGGTGAGCTTTGCGCCGACAAAGGCGTGGTTTTTCACACCGACGCCGTGCAGTGCTTTGGCAAAGTGCCTGTGAATGACATCTCTGTTTTCAATGCGGATTTGGTTTCTCTCTGTGCCCACAAATTTCACGGTCCCAATGGCGCGGGATTGCTTTACGCCAAATCCCCGCTGCTGCCCGATCCGATCCTCCACGGTGCCCCACACGAAAACGAACGCCGCGCGGGCACTGAAAATCTTCCTGCCATCATTGGCCTCGCCGAGGCGATTGCCCGGTTTCTTCCCTCCCCAGTTTTTCCCATGGATTCTCTTTCTCCCCTCGCTCTGCAATTGATCGAAATGGTGGACGCCACCGAGGGGGCCTCTTTCCTTGGCGACCGCCTTCCTTCCGGTCGTTTGGCAAATACTGTTGCTTTTTCCGTTGATGGCACTGACAGCATCGCTCTCTTGAGCGGTTTGGATATGGAAGGGATTTGTGCTTCTGCGGGTTCTGCGTGCGCCAGTGGTTCGGTCACCCCTTCGCACGTGGCCCTCGCTTTGGGTGCCCCCCCTGCCGAGGCCAATGCCTTGGTGCGGCTTTCGCTTGGCCGTGGTTCTACCCCTTTTGAAATCTCTTCCGCCTGTGAAATCATTCCCCGCGTCATCGCTCGTTGTCGCTCTGCCAATAAGATGGGAATCTCTCCATGAATTTCCCCCAACAACTTTGTTTTCCCCGTCTTCCCCGACTTGCCGGTTTTTGCCAACAATTTTATCCCCATCCTTTGGGCACAAAAATGGGCAAGTTTCCGCCGCTCCTTCTTGACACTGGGGGTTGTTTGCCTTATCCACGGCCCTTAATAATAGTGTGATTCTGTTTGAAACATTCATCTAATAAGCCTTTGTGAAAATCTCGGTAACCAAGGAAGACCTCGCCAGTGGATTGCAGGCGGTTCAAAATGTGGTGGGCGTCCGCTCAACACTTCCCATCCTTTCCAATGTGCTGCTGGTTGCAGGAGCCAAGCGGCTGGAGCTGCGCGCCACCGATCTGGAAGTGAGCGTGCACGCCTCCGTGCCCGCCAAGGTGGAGCGCGAAGGCGCAACCTCCATGCCCGCCAAGCGGCTGTTCGGATTGGTGAGGGAAATAAATGAGGCGAATGAAATTGATTTCGAGGTCAACGACAAGGAGGTGGCGAAAGTCCAGGCCGGAGCGTCGAAATACAAGCTCAACGGGATTGGAGCCGACGAGTATCCGCAACAGGCAAAATTTAAGGAGAGCGGAAAGATAAAAGTCGGGCAGGCGAAATTCAAGGAGATGATCCGCAAAACCGGATACGCGGTGAGCACGGATGAATCGCGACACGTGCTTAATGGCATCAACATCGTAATCACGCCCGACCGGCTTACCCTCGTTGCCACCGACGGGAGAAGGTTGGCATTGGTGGAGGAGGAAATCGAAGGGGGTACCCCTGCGGCATTCATTGTGCCGAACAAGGCGGTGGTCGAACTTCAAAGGCTGTTGCAAAGCAATGGGGAGGTGGAGATTCGTCTGGGCGACACGCATGTGGAATTCACCCTGCCGCAGGAAGGCGGCGAAGCGATTGTGTTGCACAGCAAACTTGTGGAGGGGAATTATCCGAATTACAAACAAGTCATACCCGGCGAAAGCAAGGAACGAATCACACTCGTCAAGGAGGAACTGCACCACGCCCTGCGCCGGGCAGACCAGATTACCAGCGACAAGGCAAACTCGGTGAAGCTCACGTTTGGGAATGACAATCTCGCCATCACTGCCAACACTCCTGACGTAGGGTCAGGGCGCGAGTCCATTGCCATAAAATATAAAGGGCCCGAAATTGAAGTGGCCTTTAACCCAACGTTCCTGATGGATCCCCTCAAAGTGCTCGAGGGGGACGAAGTATTTTTCGAGTTGACCGATAGCCTCAGCCCCGGAGTGCTCAAGAGTAACACACCCTTCCTCTACGTGCTGATGCCAATGCGCACGCACTAGCCGGCATGGAAAATCCCACGGCAGACCGGCAACCCACCGGGAACCCCGTTCCATTCATAGAGGAAAAGAGAATCCTCGGAACGGCGGCAATCGTATTGGTAGCCGATCAACTATCAAAGCAGATCGTCAATCGCACCCTCGCAACGGGCGAAACGAAGGAAGTCATCGAAGGATTTCTCCGGGTGGTGAACTGGCAAAACACCGGGGCGGCGTGGAGCATGTTCGAAGGAAGCAGCCTCCCGCTCGCCGCGCTATCGCTGGTGGCACTCATTGCGCTCATCAAGTATCGGCATCATTTCGAAACCCACACGCCCACCGGAAAACTCGCCCTCGGGCTGCTCATCGGCGGCATCCTTGGCAATCTCATTGACCGCGTATTGTATCAGCATGTGATAGATTTCATCCGATTTTATATCAACCGCAGCGATGGACCGGTGGGCTATCCCGCCTTTAACATCGCAGACATGGGCATCTGCATGGGAGTCGGATTGCTTTTCCTCCTTGCGTGGCGCGAAGGAAAGCCGGACGAAGAGGGAAAAGAAGAAAACAAAGAGGACTGCTAATCAATGGGCGCCCCCGTCTTCATCGCGGGCCCCACCGCCAGCGGAAAATCAGCCGTGGCGCTGGAGGTCGCCAAACGCAAGGAAGGCGAAATCATTTCAGTCGACTCCATGCAGGTCTATCGCGCCCTGAATCTCGGCACAGCAAAACCCACCACGGAAGAACACGCACGCATTCCGCATCATCACATTGACATTATTGATTTAACCGAAACATTTGATGCGGCCAAATTTGTGGAGCGCACAGGAAACCTAGTAAAACAAATTAAGAGACCGGTATTTTGTGGAGGCACGGGATTGTATTTCAGAGCGTGGCTTGAAGGCTTGGGCAATGCCCCGCAAGCAAACGCAACAATGCGCGCGGAGCTGGAGGAAACGGAACTGGACGCCCTTGTGGACGAACTTGAAAAGCATGACCCCGAAACGCACGCAACCATCGATCGCCAAAACCGAAGACGCGTGGTGCGCGCCGTGGAGGTAATTCGCCTTACGGGAAGACCCTTCTCCAAGCAACGCGCCGAATGGACCGGCCAAGTGCCGCCTAACTTTTTCCTGCTCGCTCGCAGCCGCGAAGATTTGCGCCATCGCATCGACACGCGCGTGGACGCGATGTTTGCCGCCGGATTAGTGGAAGAAACTTGTTCGCTGCGTTCAGCCTTGGAGAGCAATCCTGTCGCGCAACAAGCCCTCGGATATCGACAGGTTATTGGGCATCTCAACGGCGAACAAGGCTTGCCGGAAACCATCGCTTTGGTTAAGTCACGCACATGGCAATTCGCCCGCAGACAAATGACGTGGTTCCGCAAGCTGCATGGAACCCAAACGCTCACCGTCCACGCCAACGAACCGGCGGCGGAAACGGCGGGGCGATTGATTGAACAACTCACGTGAAAGCCCTCGCGGAACAAATTGGAAACACCGAGCGCGTCTTCCTCATCGGCGCGAAACTGAACAATCGCACCGGAGCGGATCTCACCGAAACGATGGCCGAACTGGCCGAACTCGCCCGCACGGCCGGCGCGCAAATCATCGGCGAAGGCACACAACGCCTCGACCGCCCCCATGCCGCAACATACATCGGCAAAGGCAAGGCAACCGAATTTGCCGTAGCCTGCAAACAAGGCGAAGTGGACACCGTCATTTTTGATGACGAGCTTTCGCCTGCCCAAACGCGCAATCTCGAGCGTGTGTTCGATTGCAAAGTGCTCGACCGCACGGCGCTCATCCTCGACATTTTTGCCCAACGCGCCCGCACGCGGGAAGGAAAAATGCAAATCGAGATGGCGCAGTTGCAGCATATTCTGCCGCGCCTCACAGGATTGTGGACACACCTCTCGCGCCAAAAGGGAGGCATCGGAATGCGCGGCGATGGAGAGAGCCAACTTGAGGTGGACCGTCGGCGAATCCAGGAACGCATCGCCAAACTGCGGCGCG
>CAZJRV010000018.1:0-19887 GCA_964548235.1 uncultured Verrucomicrobiota bacterium | reverse complement strand
CTCCAGCGACTCGGCCGCCTCGGGTCGAATCTCGTCGGTCATGCCCACCCAGCCGATGAACTGGCCGTTGCGGCTGACGAATACCAGACTGTAACCGGCTGCCTCATCAATATCCACCGAGCCTTTCAGGTCGCCGGACACGTCATGCTCGTTGAGCCAAATTTCGCGGCCCACCAAAACCTGATCGCCCTCCACCACTGCCTGCACGCCTTTGCCGGCGGTTTCCCGGAATTCCTTGGGATCGGGCAGCTCAAGCCCGGCCTCGGCGGCCAGCGCCATGATGGCCTTGGCGGTGGGGTGGTTGCTGTATTGCTCGGCCGTGGCGGTGGCCAGCAGCAGTTCGGCGGGCTTCACGCCCTCCACGGGGGACAAGCGGCTCACCTTCAGCGTGCCAGTGGTGATGGTGCCGGTCTTGTCAAAAATAAAGGCGTTAATGCGCGCGGCCAGTTCAATATCACTCACCTGCTTGATGAGGATGCCCAGGCGCGAGGCGGTGGCCACGGCCGCCACCATAGCGGTGGGGGTGGCCAGGATGAAGGCCACCGGGCTGGCCACGATGAAGACGGAAATGACCCGTTCCAATTCCCCCGGGTTGAACGCCCACACCAACGCGCCGATGACCAGCACCAGCGGGGTGTAAAAGCCCATGTACTGGTCCACGATCTTCATCAGCTGCGTCTTGGATTGGGCGGCCTCGAGGATCAGCTTGCGCACCCGGCCAAACTCGGTTTCCACGCCCACCTTGGTGACCTGCACCTCCAGCAGGCCATCGAGGTTGATGGTGCCCTGAAAGACGTTGTCGCCGGGTTTCTTGTCCACCGGCAACGATTCGCCGGTGATGTTGGCCTGATTGATGGAGCCGGTGCCGGTGAGAATGTCACCATCGGCGGGCACGTTGTCGCCGGGCCGCACGCGGATGCGGTCGCCCACGGCCAGATCAGCGGCGGCCACTTCCTCCTCTCCCCCATCCTCCAGCAGACGCTTGGCCCGTGTGGGGGTAAGCTTGATAAGGCGCTGGATGGCTTCCTTGGCGCCGGAGGCGGTTCGGCTTTCGATCATTTCACCCAGCAGCATAAAAAAGGCAACCAAGCCCGCGGCATGATATTCGCCGGAAGAAAAGGTGGCCAACACGGCAATGGCCACCAGCTCGTTAGTGGTGAGCAATCCCTGTCGCAGGTCGTGAATAGTGGTGCGGAAAATGCGTATGCCGAGAATGAAGGCACCGATCATGGCGCTGATGTCGCCCACGCTGGATTGATCCCCAAGAAACCATTCGGCAAGAAAACCGTTGATGACAAAAAGAATGCCGACGAAGATATACTTCACCGTGGTGGCGGCCTGATTGGCCTTGGCTTCCTCGTTGGACTCGAGTTGTTGGGTTTCCTCGTCAGACATATCAAAAATCATGGTCCCGGCGGCGAACCGGATTGGCCGGCACTGCCACTGCTCAAATACTCATCCATGGCCGACTTCTTGGGCTTGGGCGGCTTGGGATTGATTAACAGGTGAACCTTTTGGCGCGGTTCACCCGGCCGGCCGGATACGTAGTACACTTTGATATCCGACTCGGTCATCATCCGGTCGATGACACGATAATAGTGGCGCTCCAAGGCCCGCCGACGATCCTCGGCCAGACGCACAGGTTTGCCGTCCGTGCCGCCATAAATACTGTCAAACTGATCCCGGAGCGCCTCCACGCGGGCCACGCGGGCGCGCGCTTCGCTGTGGGCCTGGTTGATGATGGTGGCCACCTCGGTGGCGTTGGTGTTCACCTCGCCCACGGCATTGGTGCTATTGGTGCTGTCTTCAAAAGCTTGTCGGATTTTTTGCGCGTTCTTTTGCGCATCGGCCACAATCCGGCTGGCTTCATCCTTGGATTGACTGAGCTGCACCCGGGCCTTCCGGGTCATGAAGGGTAATTCCACGTCATCATTGCCAACGATTACTCCATTGATGCTCACACCCAGTCCGTATTTTCGCGCAAGCACATCAACCCGCTTGCGCACCTGGCCGGCAAAGGCCACGCGGTTGTTCCGGATAAAATCGAGTTTGTTTTCAGCAGCCACATGGGTGATGGCGCCCTCCAAGGCCATCTTCAGCACGGCCTCTGGATCGGCAAACTCGAAGACATACCGCGAGGGTTCGGTGATCGAGTAGCGCAAGGTGGCGGTGATATGGAGGATTTGATTGTCGCGCGTGCGCACGTACCCGTCCTGCTCGGCATCCACGGGCCGGTGATTCAAGTTTTCACCCAGAGACAGCCGCCCAACCGGGGCGTATTTGAAGAATTCCGTCTCAAGGGGCTGCTCGCGCGCGATGCGCACACGCTCCTCCAAGGGATAGGGAAGTGCAAACCGGACTCCGGATTTCCACACCTCGTTGGTGGTGGAATCGACTCGCGGTTGGCCAAAGCGGAGGATGATTACTCCCTCGCTTTCCCCTTCCACCGCCGAGGTGTTGGAAAACACGAGGTACACCACCAGCACGGCGATGACGAGCTTGAGGATGGTGAAGCTGCTTTGCAGCGCTTCATCCATCGCCCGCGTGCTGCCGATCTCATTGCCCAGCCCGGTTTCGGTTGGCTCGGCGCGGCTTGGTTTGTTTTCTTCCATGGTGGGTTCGGGAAATGGGGTTAATTATTTTCAGGCTCGGATTCCGAGCCAGAATCCTCCTGCTCACCCGACTTGGGGCTGGGGTCAAAAAACTGTGGACGCATCGGCTCCAGGAAAGGCACATTCTCATCCAGCAAAAGGGTGGCCTCCTTCTTGAGCACTTTTTCCATGGTGGAAAGCTTGAGCAATAACTCGGCGAGCCGCGCATCCTTCTTTTCCATCTGGGCAAAAATTTCCGCCTCCTTGGCCGAGGCACTGGAAATGATCTGGTTAGCCTGCGCCCGGGCACGGTCCAGCTCGGATGCCTTGTTGTTGATGGCCATGTCGCGAATGCTCCGCGCCTGTTCCTCGGCAATAAACGCATCGGTAAGCGCGGCATTGGTCCACTGGGTCACCATGGCATCGAGCACCGTGATCAGGCTTTGCTGTGAGATGCCCACGCGCCGGATGCCCACGAAGGACAACTCCATGCCGTATTGCTTGGACATGGGCTCGACTTGTTCAAAAATCTTTTGCTCCAATCGCTCAAACGTGTGCCGATTTTCGTCATCCGCCTTGCCCGATTCCCCGTCGATCAGCGTCCCGAGTGAGACTTCCTGCTTTTCGGTCAGATTCTTTTCCCCGCCGAACACGGTGCTGACTGCCCCCTCAATTTCCCGTTCCAAATTGCGCTCGGCATGCTGCATACGCTCCACATCGGTGGCGCCCTTGGCCTTCTCCATAAAGGTCTTAGGGGAACTGATGCGCCAACCAAAATAAGCCTGGACAATCAGGCTGCCATCCCCGGTCGTGATCTGACTGTAGTCGGTGGTTTTGAGATGGATGCGCTTGTCAAAGGTATACACCCGCTGAATGGGCCACGGCAGGCGGTAATGCAGGCCCGCGTCCTCGATGGGTTTGCTGATGTCGCCAAAGGTATCCACAAACGCGATCTGGTCCTGGCGCACCTGGAAGGTGAACATATACGACCCGAAGATCAGCAGCAACAAGGCGAAGATGATGACGTTGACTGTTTTTTTCATTGTATTCGATTTGATGGTTATTATTTGCGGTCAGGAATATCGACGTCCAGCAACCCGCGCCGGACGGTTTCCTTGAGGTCAAAGTCGGATGTGACCTCGGCGTTTTTCACAATTACCACAAATTTCCGGGCGTTTTCCAGCGCGCGCTCAAACATCCGCATGCGTAGCCAAAGCGGATAAATCTCCGGTGCCCGCCGAAAGGGTTCGTTTTGTTGCTGGCTGCTTTTCATCGCGGCCTCGGCAACCTTCACCTTCACATCGGCCCGGCTCCGGGCGGTGTCGAGTATAGTCTGAACCTGATTGGTTTCGGCCGCCTTGTGCTGGATCCGGACCGCGTTGGCCAGATACAGCATTTTCCAACGGGCAATGTCAGCCGTCAGATAGCTCTCGAACACCATGGCCACGGGCATTTGGCTGAGTTGCTTCGCGCCGGGTTCTTCCATTTCCTCGCCGGTTTCTTCCTTGGTGCCCTTGGCGATCACCGCGGATTCCGCAGGGGGTCGCAGATCCGCCAGGCCCACGTAGAGAATCTCCACGCCCAAACCCTGTTGATCGGCACTGGCTTGAAGGTTTTTCTTGATATCCGCAATGGCATTTTTCCGGCCGGCTCGCAAGAGGTTGTCCATCGTGTCGCCAAGGAAATAGCGGGAGACTTCCCGATAGGCGAGGTTTCGCAGAATGCCCTCGGGATTGGAAAATTTCAGCCAGCCTCTTTCCAAATCCTTGCGGCCACCTGAAGCCTCGCCATAAATCCGGTAATGCACGGGGATACTGGGCACCACCAAATTTGCCGCGCTGGATTTATCCCCGCTGCCGGTGGGAAAATAGAGTTCCCCGGATTTTTGGATGCTCTCGTAGTCTTTACCAGCACGCTTGAGCCACAAACGGGCATTGCGCGTTTCCTGGCCGGTGGGCAATTCCTTCCTCACCTCAGGCTCGAGCCCCACGTAAAAACTGTGGATCTGGTCAGGGTGGTGCCGTTCCACCTCGGCAAAAGGCCAGGGCAGCTTGAAATGAATGCCCGGATCCAGCCATTGAGCCTGACTGCCGCGCGAAAGCATATCCAACTCGCGCCCCCGTTCGGAAGGCTCGATAATCACCACGCTGGTGGAAAGCCAAAAGAGAATAATCTGCACCCCCACGAGCACACGAAGGCGCTCGCGCAGGAATTGGTATCCCCAAGTCTCGGAAACCTTGAAGCCAAACTGGTAATCCAAAACTTTGCCGGCAGTGGTAAAGAGGTTCTCCGGTTTGGCAATCAACCCCACCAACCGGCTCTGGTAAAGCAGCCGCCCCTTGCGGCCGGTTACCCGCGGCCGGTACACTTCAAAAATCATGCCTAACAGGTTTTCCGCCGCCAGCAGGGTCATCAGGCCAGCCAGCACGGTGCCGGCCCACACATCAATGCGCTGCTCGCGAAAGCTCACGGCCATCACTGCCGAGAGGACAATGAGCAGGTAGGCGGAGAATAAAATTGAATCGGATGCCGGCTGCAGAAGGCGGTCGCGCTGGATCCGTGCGAGGTTGGAGGCAAACTGGCCGCGCACAAACAGGATCACCGCCAGCAGAGCCGCCCCTGCCAAGCCGAGATACAATTCGCTTACCGGGTGAACCGGCTTGCCCGCCGCGAGATCCGAATACACCACTGCCAACTCGCGCACTGCCAAGTGGTACACCGCCAGTCCCTGCAGCACGAGCATGAGAATTGCCACTGCGGGCACTCCCCAACGCTCGTATTGTTCGCGCGAACGCTTGGCGGGCAGCACCTCGCCTTCCTTGAACAACGCCTCGCCGCCGCGGCCGGCCTGAATGGCGTTCACCTCCAGATCCTCCAGCCCCTCGCGCTCGGCCAGATGCATATGCAGCAGGCTGGCCAAGCTGACCAAAACCCCGAGCCCCAGGAAGCAGGCCACCGCCAGAGCCGTGGTGGAGCCGGTGGCCAGCGCCAGCCCCGTCGCCATCGCCGCGCCGCCTAGGCTGATGGCCACGTTCCACAATCCGCCCGTTTTGTTAATATTTTCCATGTCAGGCTAATTCTCGATTCTCAAATAGCATCAATGCTCCCGCGAGCATCACGCCGATGTAGGCAATTACATACAAAAACGCGGTCCCAATATACTTCATAGGCACGGTGCCCTCGCGGTAGGTCACATCCGCCCGTTTCCCAACCCGCGAGCGTTTCACCTCGCCCTGCACGGATCCGGCCTCGCGCGCCGCGGCGTTCTCCGCCTGGTTGGCGCGGCGGGTGCTCATTTCATCAGCCTCCACGCCCACGGAATCGGAAAGCCAGAAAAGCTGCCAGTTTGGAACCAAAACGTAAAGGATTTTCGCCCAGGCCGCGCCACGGGTAATGGAAACCTCCTTTTCACTGGCGGAATCCCACTTGGTAATAGTGCCCTGTTCGGGCATGAACCATAGTGCCAAATGGCCGGGCACCACCCGCGTGCTCACCTGGTCATGCAGCACGTGGTATTCAAGCAGCATGTCCTGCATTGCTTCGTCGCGTTCCAGCTTGGATTCTTGTTTTTTCAGTTCGGTATGAATCTGGCCCAGCAATTGGAGGTCCAGCGAGTTGCCGGGGAATTTCCCGGGCATCAACAGGCGGCCGAGCTGGATCATTTCGCGTTCCAGCGGCTCGTTCCACTTCAGTTTTAACGACTCGTCAATCTGCGTCTTGATTTGCTCGTAGGAAATCTGCACCTGATTGGTGGTCACCTGCGCATCCAACGTGAGCACGCCGTTTTTCAGACGGTTTTCTGCCGGGGTGGGTGGGCCGTTCACATTTACCCGAACCAAAAATTCCATTCCTGCCAGCCGTCGCACGCCCCGGGGCTTAAGGCGAAATAGATTATGCGTGCCCGCCTGATCCCCGGGCGGGCGCCACACCACGTAATCCCCCGGCTGAATGAGCCCCCCGCCATTGGCCGTGCGCCCCAGCAGATAGTCGGACATAAGTCCCAGCAAAAACACCCCGGAACAGATGGATAAAGTGGGCAGCCACGAGAGCCGGGTGGAACACATCAGCGCCAGCGCTGAGAGCAACCACAGGGCAAAGAGAATCAGCAGCGCCAGCCGGGCCATCCCCCAGTCCACATCCTTCGCGAAATCCGCCTTCGCCGATTTGTCCAGAGGTTCCCCCATTTGGCCCAGGCCCGCTGAATCGGTAAACACCCAGATATCGCCAAACTCAGCGGTCATCCCCTCGCCCGAGTCCACCAGCCACCAAGCCCGTTCCTTGTCCTGCGCGCACACGGTAATGAAGCCGAGCGTCATCATCACCACCAGCAGCGTCACCGCCGTGGGCACAAAAGGCTTGTGCAGAAAATAATTCAGGAAACCCGCCGCAATGTAGGCCGCCGCCATGAAGCCGAGGATGGTGAGCACGCCCACAATGTCCGGGTTGCCATACGCGTTATAGCCCATGCGGCTTGCAAGCAGCACGGCCAGGAGGTTCAGATAGGTGCCCACCGTCAGCGCTCCTGCCACGCCCAGAAATTTGCCCACCACAAAGTGCATGCGGCCCACCGGCTTGGAAAGCACCACCAAGGCCGTGCCCGTGGTAATTTCCCGCGCAAGGGATGAAGAGGCGCAAATCACTGCTGCGAACAATCCCGAGAGCAGCATCACCGTCAATGCGCCGTCCTTCACCATCTTCACGTCAAAATCCACCACGTGAAGCCCCGTGCCGCCAAATCCAAAATAGGGCGAGGCCGCCAAAAGTAGGCACACGATTACAGATATGGAAAAGAGCAGCAAAAAAACAGGCTGCCGAATCAATTCCATGAAGGCATTTAGCGCAATGATGGGTATTTGGCGCATCGATTATCCAAACGGGCGGCGAATCATAGGCAAAAGAAACTCAAATGCAACCCGAAAACAGGAATGGCTTGGCACTTGATTTTTGGCCGATTTTCAGGCAAACTCCCCGCTCGGTCGCATCGCGGCTGCAAGGAGGGAACTGTGCCAACTGCCATTATCAAACTGGTGGCCCACAAGGGCGGTCAGTTGCTGGTCTCGTATGACCTCGCACCGGGCGAATACCCAATCGGCCGCGACCCCGCGTGCCCCATCACTCTGGACAGCCCGGAAGTCTCCCGCCAGCACGCCAATCTCACCGTCACCCCCGAACGCTGCACCCTCGAGGACATCGGCGGCAAATTCGGCACCCTCATCGATGGCCGCCAAATCGCCGGACCCGTCACCGTCCAATCCGGCCAGTCATTTTCCATTGGCAAAATCGCCGTCACCCTCCATCCCATCAGCGCCACCGAAACACCCGCTGCCACCCTGCCCGATCGTTACGAGCGCGTCCGCCATCTCGCCAAGGGCGGTATGGGCGAAATCCACCTCGCGCACGACCGCCAACTCCAGCGCCATGTCGCCCTCAAGGTGATGACCCCCAAGGTCGCCGCATCCGCCAGCCTCGCGCGGCGCTTCACGCAGGAAGCCCTCGTGCTTGGCCGCCTCGATCATCCCCACATCGTCCCCATCCACGACCTCGGCACCGACCCCGCCGGGCAAAATTATTACGCCATGAAATACGTCCGCGGCACCACGCTCAAGGACGTGCTCAACGGCCTGCGCCAAGGACAGTCCAACCTGGTGGGCCGCTATCCCCTTCATCAGTTGCTGCGCATTTACCAAAAAATCTGCGACGCCGTCGCCTACGCCCACGCCAAGGGCATCATCCATCGCGACCTCAAGCCGGCCAACATCATGCTCGGCGAATACGGCGAGGTATTCGTGATGGACTGGGGCCTTGCCAAAATAATCAATCAGGAAGAGGAACCCCTGCCGCAATCCGATGAAGGCACCGAAGGCGGCACCCGCTATGGCACCGTGATGGGCACCCCGGGCTTTATGGCCCCCGAGCAGGCCGAAGGCCGGCTCGAAGCCATCAACCAGCGCACAGATATCTATTCATTAGGCGCAATTTTATATCACATCCTCGCCCTGCGCCCGCCCTTCACCGGCGGCGGACCCGAGGTGTTGGAACAAGTGAAGGCCGGCCAAATCACCCCCTTTGCCCGGCTCGCCGATGAGCCCAATGCCGCCGTGCTTGTCCATTGTCCCGAGCGCCGCGTGCCCGAGGCCCTGGCCGCCGTGGCGATGGAGGCCCTGCAACGCGATGCCAACAAACGCTATCCCGCCGTGGAAGCCCTGCAACGTGACGTGGCCGCGTGGCAATCGGGCTATGCCCCGCGCGCCGAACACGCCGGGCGCCTCCGCCAATTCCGACTTTCCATCCGCCGCAACGGGCCGCTCGCCGCCGCCGCCAGCATTATTATTTTACTCGGCATCGCGCTGGGCTGGCAACATTTGCGACACCAACACCATCGCGAAGAGGATGCCGCCCGCCTCCAGCGAACCGCCCCCATTTGCCATCAGCAAGCCGGCGACCTCATTGCGCAGGGCAACTTCCCCGGCGCCCTCGCCACTGCACGGCTGGCGCACGAGTTGGATCCCAAACCCGCCCACACCCATCGCCTTGCCCGTGTGCATCTCGCTCTCCTGCAGCCGGCCAAAGCCAAGGCGGTATTGGAAACCATGGACGAGCCGCATCCTTTCGGCGCGCGCGCATTGAAGTTATGCGACCGGTTGATTCGGGATTTTGGAAAAGGCACCCTGCCCCTGCACGCCATGGGACGCGTGCACCGTTGGCAAACCCAGCAGCGACTTGGGGCCGATGCCCGGCACACAGCGGCATTAATGGAACGCGAGAAACTCGCCGTATGGCAGCGGGGTACCGCAGCCATAAAACAGATTGGCCTTACCGGCCGGCTGCAGCGCGATGCGTTCGGGTATTTAAAAATAAATCTTTCCGGCACGCAAACCCGCGACCTCAAGCCCTTTGCAGGAATGCCCGTCAGCTCGCTCAACCTCTGGCGCACGCGCGTGGACAACCTCCGACCCGTGGCCGGCATGCCGCTGCGCGAGCTGTACCTCGCCTACACGGCGGTGGACGACCTCGCCCCGCTCGCGGGACGCCCGCTTCAATCTCTCACCATCGCCTTCGCACCGGTGAAAGATTTGCAACCGCTCGCCGAAATGCCGCTGGTGTACCTGCATCTCAGCGGCACAAAGGTGGAATCCCTGTCGCCCCTCAAGGGCATGCCATTGCGCGCATTGCATCTGGACCGCACACCGGTGATGAACCTGAAGCCACTCTCCGGCTTGCCAATCCGGGAACTGCGGCTGGACGGTTGCGAACAACTGCGCGACCTCACGCCGCTGTCACAATGCACAAACCTCGAGGTGCTGGTGCTGCCGCGTGAGCATGGCGATATCTCGTTCCTGCGCAACCTGCCCAAGCTCAAGCGGCTCTCGTATCATTTTGACCGGGACGCATCAAAGATGGAAACCGTGGAGCAATTCTTTCACACGCGCAGATTGGCTACGCGGCGTTGAGCCGCTAATCTTCCTTGGGCGCAGTCAGGGGCTTGAATGCACTTATTTTTTTTAGCGCGACGGCCTTTTCCTCTGCTGAAAGCTTTAACGCATCACGGGCTTTCCCGGCGTTTTTCACCTCTTGTTTTGCTGCCAACGACAGCCAAACGAAAGCCTCCACGGCGCTTTTCCCAAGGCCTGTGCCCTCGGCCAGAGCTTGGCCCAGCTCAAACTGCGCCGCGCCCTCGCCGTATTCCGCCAGCGCCATGGCCTTGCGCAGAGCGGGGGCAGTGGGGGCCTTGTAGTTCGCAGCCTCCTTGGGAATGTCAAACACTTGGTCCGGGGTCAGCTCGGTGGATAACTGAGCCTGCATGTGCCGGAGAAAATCCAATTGCCGCAAATCATTGCTGGCGCGGCTGACCACCAGCGTCCAGTAATAGGCAGTCGCCGGATCGCGCGCAGTGCCATCGCCCTTGGCGCACATTACGGCCCAGTCAAACTGGGCGGCCTGATTGCCCTGGCGGGCGGACAGATTCCACAATTGCGCGGCGCGCGCGGCATCCTTTTTCAAACCGCGGCCCAGCACCAGCATTCCGCCCAGTCGATGGCCGGCCACGGACGAGCCCAACCGCGTGGCCCGGGTGTACCATGCGGCGGCTTGTGCCGGGGCCATCGGCAGGCCTGCCCCGGTTTCATGCCGGTGGGCCAAATCGATTTGGGCCTCGATGTCCCCCTTGCCAGCGCGAACAATCAGCTCATCCATGTCGGGCAACTTGCGCGGGGCCTGGGCAACCAAGCGCCCAAGGAGTGTGCGTGCGCGTTGGGCATCGGCCGGATGCTTCAGGGCTGCGGCTTTCTCCAGCCATTGCTTGCCGGCCTTGATGTTTTGCCTTCGGCCGCGTCCCTGCAATTCCAGCGTGGCCAAGTGAATCATCGCCTGACCATGTCCGGCCTTTGCGGCCCGGGAAAACCACCGGCCGGCCTCGGTGGGGTTGGCCGGCATGCCCTGCCCATTGAGATACGCGCTGGCCAAGTCGGACTGCGCCTTGGTGTTGCCTTGCTTGGCTGCCTTGGTAAACCACTGCGCGGCCACAGCCGCATCCTGTTTCACCCCCACACCGCGCACATGGAGGATGCCTAGCTTGCCCTGCGCATCAGGCTGGCCGTTCTCTGCTTCCTTGGTGAGTGCGGGCAGGCATTTTTGGAAAAGCGCAAGCCCGGCTTCCGCATCGCGTGGACCGCCTTCGCCCAGCAGCTGCATGGAGGCCAGCCGGTATTGGGCGCGGGCATGGCCTTGGGCGGCGGCTTGGGTGGCCCAGTCACGCGCGACGGGCAAATCACGTGCCACGCCGCGGGCTTCATAAAAAATTTCCGCCAGTTGATACTGGGCCTCGGCCCGGCCGTTGGCGGCTTGCTTGCGCAGGGTGGGCAGATCCGCAGCCGGCGCGTGGGCTGCCAGCGCCAACAACAGGATGAAGCCCGGTGCGCGCATGGGTCAGTCCTGCCCGGGCTTGAGCGGTTTGAATTTGCGGGCAAGTTTCTTGGCCTCAATGATTTGCCGGTTTTCCATGGATTGGCTGAGTTGATCGCGCTCCACCCCGGCAAGGGCGTGGCCGGCTTCCTTGGCAAGGGTAAACCATTTGTAAGCCTGCACGGGATCGGGATTGCCATCGAGGCCGCGCAGGCAGAGGAAAGCGAGCTGGTATTGTGCCTCAGCCTCGCCGGTGTTGGCCCGGGCAAGGAGGGTCTTGGCATCGGCGGACTCGGATTGCCCCGGGCGGTAGAGATCCACTGGCTTGAATTTGAGGGCGCGATCCCGGGCGGCCTGCATGTGGGCCCTGCTCAATGGGGCGGCGACCTTTTGTTTGAACTGTTCCAGCCGGAGTTTTTCATCCGCCAAAATTTTTTGTGTTTGGGGATCCGCCAACGCAAAGTTGCGTTCTGCGATCAGGAGCCATTCGTAGCCTTTCATCGAGTCGCGCGGCAGGCCGTTGCCATCGTGATGCATCATGCCCACGGCAATTTGCGCGCTCATTTCGCCCTGCCGCGCGGCGAGGGAGAGCCACTTGAATGCCTCGGGATAGTCCACCCCTTTCTTGCCGTGGCCTTTGAGGTGGTAATAGCCGAGGTGAACTTGGGCCAGGGGGTGGCCGCGGAGGGCGGCCTTGAGGAAACAATCGCCGGCCTTGGCTAGATCCTGCTCCACGCCCTCCCCGTTGATGTAACAAACGCCCAACAAACTGAGCGCGCCCATTTCATTCCGGTCGGCGAGTTGCTGTAGAATTTGGAAAGCGCGCGGCAGGTTTTTCTTCACTGCCCCGCCTTGGCGATACAGGTCCACCAGCATCCACAAGGCAGAATTATCATTTTGTTTCGCGGCGCGTTCCAGCCACTCCACCGCCTTGAGCGGGCTGGGATCCATGCCCTGGCCGGCCAGGCACATATCGGCGAGCGCGCGCTGGGCGGACACCTGGTTATTTTCGGCGGAAAAGGTCAGCAATTTTCGGGCTTCCAAAAATATGGAATTGGCCGCTTTCTCCGCCTGATCCGCATTGGCAATGTTTTCCTGTGCGAGCAACCGGCTGGGCTCGGTGTTGGCCCGTGCCAGTTGCGCAGCCTCGTTCCTGAGACGATTCCCGTATGCGATGAGCTGACGGGCCTTGGTCAGCTTGCTGAGGCCCAGCGTTTGGGCTGCCTCGGCATCGCCTTCCTCGGACAACCGGTTGAGCAGATCTTCGCGAATTGAAATGAGTGTGACGGCTGTGCTGCCAAGCAGGCCAAGGGAATCAGCGCGTGTAACCGCGGAGGGCTGGGGCTTGAATTCACCCACGCGGCGCAGGACGGCCAATGATTGGTCGGGGGTGAGCTGGGTGGCTAAAGATTTCTTGAGCTGGGCATCGCCCTTGTTCAAATCCGTTTGCCGCTCCAGCAGAGTGAGCCAAACGGAGGCCTGCTCGAGATTCTTCTCCACATCCTTCCCCTCCAGATATATCCAAGCGAGGATTTGCTGTGCCGGGCCGTACCCCTGATTGGCGGCGATTTGGAACCATTTCAAAGCGGCCTTGCGATCCGGCTGACCCAGAGCCTTGCCGGCGAGCAAGTTTCCATAAAGTTGCTGCGATTGGGCCAAGCCACTTTCGGCGGCCTGTTTGAGCCAACGGCCTGCCTTTTGCGCGTCGGCGGGGCCCAAGTCGTCCTTGAGGTGCATTTCACCCAGCAGATGGGCAGCATAGGGATGGCCCGCCTGAGCCGCTTGACGCAGCCATTTGGCGGCGCGCGCGGCGGTGTTCGCCGGGTTATGGGTGCTGTTTTGGTAAATCTCCAGCCCCAAGCGATAGGTGGCCTCGATGTTGCCTTGTTCGGCCGCAGCGGTCATTCGCTGGTGGGCAAGTTTCAAGTCCTGCTTGAATTGATTAGCGGGATGATAGCCCCAAATATAAAGCTGGGCCGTGAAGTACAGTGCTTGGGGGTCGCCTTGCCCGGCGGCCTTCTCCAATGCGGGGGAGGCCAAAATGAGGGTGTCAAAGCCGGCTTTGGAGTCTCCTTTGGTGCCGTGTGCCAGAAGCAACTGGATGGCGTGCAAAAACCGGGCCTTGGCGTGGCCGGCCTCGGCGGCGCGCTGGGCCCAGCTTGCGGAGGCCTCCAGATCTCGCTCCATTCCCTTGGCCCAGTAGAGGGCATGGGCCAACTCGAATTGCGCGGCCGTGTCGCCCTTGGCCGCGCGTGCCTCCAGCGCAGCGCGGTCCGCGGCCTGAACACCGATGCTGCACAATAACGAGGCCAATATGAATGCTCGGATCATCGGGACACCCTGTTATTCATCCAGCCTCCGCCATGGAATTTTCTGGCGTAATCTGCGGATGGATTTTTCCAGTGCCTTGGTTTGCAACTGGTTCAGCAGCCGCCGCTCGGCCATGCGCCGCAGTTCGTCTCCGGGGATTTTCCGGTTCTTATCAAATTTTTCAATAAACACAATGTGATGGAATTCTTCGCCCACCCAGGAACCGGAGGCTGGGCCGTCCGGGTCGCCAAAGGAGAGCATCTCATTGGCGTGATCGCGGGATACGCCGGGCGGCAGAGGCTGGCTTTCGTTTTCATAAATCCATCCAAGGTCGCCCTCATTTTCCTCCCTGTGTTTCGTGGCGAGTTTTTTCAGGTCGGCCGCCGTCTTGATCCCGGCGGCAATTTCCTTCGCCTTGGCGACGGTCATGCCCTCGGTGGTCTTGGGGATTCGCGCCCGGTATGCTTTTACGGCCTGGCCTTTCCCCGCTTCCTCGGGATGATCCTTCAGGTATTGCTCCACTGCGGCGGGGGATGCCTGCACGGAATCGGTCACCAAACTCTGCGCGATATCCAGCAATTCCTCGTCCACCAACTCGGCCATGCGTTGCTCCACGGTTTTGCCTTGAGCGCGCAGCTGATTGACGAGTGCTTCACGGTTGTTCTCATATCGGTTGGCCACCTCCTGATTCAACAACTCCTCGCCGCGCCCGGGCCGCTCGGCCAGTGCTTTGAATCTCTCATGGATCTTGATGCTGCGCACGAACAGCGCCTCGTTGATCATTTCCGTGAGGAGTTGTTCCGGATCCATGACGAGCCTGCCATTGGCATCCCGAATCTGACGGTGCCGATTTCCCTGGCGCATCAGGACGTCCTCATGGGTGATGATTTTGCCGGCCACCACGGCGCGCACGCGGTTAATCTTCAGCGGATCCGCCGCCCGTGAAGCAGAGGAACACAGCAATCCCGCAGTGATGGCGAGGCAAGCAAGACGATTACGTTTCATCCGGCAGCAACTCTAACGCGGCTCGGCAGTGTGTCAAGGGCGTGCCATTCACAGCTTGTCCGCCGGCCCGACGTTGCCGGAAATCCAATCCAAATACCGCGCACTGCCCGCCTCGATTTTCAGCGCCACAAATTCCGGTGTGTCATAGGGATGCTCCGCGAGCACAAATGCCTCCAGCGCAGCGAGCTGTTCGCCGGTGGTTTTCAGCACCAATAACACTTCCGGTTCCGCACATCGCTTGCCTTCCCACCAATAATGCGACTCGACGCCGGGCACGAGGTTTGCGCAGGCGGCGAGGCGGTTTTCCAAAATGCCCGCGGCCAGTTCGCGAGCCACCGAGATATCGGGCGCGGTGACGAGAATGATTTGGTGCATAGGGTGGGAATCTTCAATTTTCATTTTTCAACCAGCAAGAAAATTCCAACGAACCCAATTCAGAATGGAACCCGGGCAATTGTAAATTCCTTGAAACTTGTTTCCTGAAAATTGAAACTTCCCCGGCTATGAACCAAATCGACCTCACCCACCGCAATGCCATCGTCACAGGCGGCGCACGCGGCATTGGCTTTGCCATTGCCCAGCGCCTGCTGCAATCCGGCGCGCGTGTCAGCATTTGGGACATCGACGCCACCGCCACCGCCGAAGCCAAGGAATCACTGGCCGAACTGGGCACGGTGGATACTCAAACTGTGGAACTCACCGATGCCGAGGCCGTCTGCGCCGCCACCGAAGGCACCCTCGCCGCACTCGGGCACATTGACATCCTCTGCAACAACGCCGGCATCTCCGGCGGCAATCACAAGCTCTGGGATTACCCCGTGGATATGTTTCAACGCGTGATCGAGGTGGACCTCACCTCGGTGTTCCTCTGCTGCCGCGCCGTGGTGCCGCATCTACGCGCACGCGGCTACGGCCGCATCATCAACACCGCCTCCATCGCCGGCAAGGAAGGCAACCCCAATGCCTGCGCTTACAGTGCGGCCAAGGCAGGCGTCATTGCCCTCACCAAGAGCCTCGGCAAGGAACTGGCGCAGGACGGCATCTGCGTCAATTGCATCACCCCGGCCGTCATCCAAACTGAAATCCTCGAGCAATGCACCCCGGAACACATTGACTATATGCTCAGCAAAATCCCCATGGGCCGATTTGGTGAAGTGGATGAGGCGGCCGCGTTGGTCGCTTGGCTGGCCAGTGAGGATTGCTCCTTCACCACGGGAGGGGTGTTTGACCTTTCCGGCGGACGGGCAACGTATTAGGCTCCCCCAACCAAGATCCAAAATCCAGACGGTCTGCCATGAATTCATTTGCAAAAAAACATCTGCCCAAATGGTGCCTAACCGCAGGGCTGGCGCTGGGCTTGGCCTGTGGCGAATCCAAGCCCAAGCCCCTGCCCCCGCCTGCGAGCGAGGCGCGGTTTTCCGATCTCTCCCGGCAAACGGATGGCCGAGTACTGCTAAAATCAACCGGCGTGCCATTCACCGGCTCCATGAAGGAAACCTGGCCCAGCGGCCGGCCGCGCATGACTCTGGCCTTCAAGGACGGCTGGCAACATGGCCCCGCGCGTGGCTGGCACGAAAATGGTGAACCCGGCTTGAAGGGCGAATGGAAACAAGGCAAGCCCGTGGGTGTGATGCGCGAATGGACGCCCGATGGTTTGGCCGTGCGCGAGGTGGAATACCGCGACGGCAAAATCATTCGCGAACAAACCGCCCCCACCTCCAAGGCGCAGGACCAGATCCAGGCCAAGTTGCGCCAGCGCAAGGCATTGGATGAAAAGGAGTGGCAGGCGGAGATCGCGGCGCAAGAATACGAGGCCACTTTTGTCGACCTGTGGGACCGCCTGCGCCGCGATGGCCACCCGTGGGAGAATTTTCAAAAATTTCCATTTGAAACCATCACCCTGCCCCGGCCCGAGCCCACGCAGGCCCATGATTGGGGGATCAAGGAAATGACCACGGAGAAGCCCGGGGAATCCTTCAGCTTCGTGCAATGGCAGGAGCGCTTGGCTAACTGGAGCAAAACCCATCGCGTGGTGGAAACTGAATGGCATCAGGAACAATTCACCCCGCCCGCCCGGGGCGCGCAGTCTCTGTTCAAGGTGGTGATCCACGCCGAAGCTAACGACCAATCCGAGCGCCTGATTTTGCGGGCCACCGTGCGGGTGAAATGGGCGGACAAAAAAAACGAGGCCGGCCATTGGTTGCCGCGACAGTTGGAAGTAACCCGGCTCACCCTCCTGCGCCGGCGCGGCCCGGTGCCCTTCAAGGAAAGCGCCCGTTTGTTGCCCCGCCGTGGAAACCCAAGCCTTGCCATGTCAAGCTTCCCACACACGGTGGACCCCGCGCCGCTACTGGTGCGCGACCTCAACGGCGATGGCCTGCCGGAAATCATCACCACCGGCTCGAACCTGATTTACCGGAATCAAGGCGGCCTGAAGTTCCGGGCCGAACCAATGCTGCACGGTGTACCCGGCCCCTTCCCTAACGCCTCGGCCATTGCAGATTTTAATGGGGATGGTCATCCGGATCTGCTCACCTTCGGCCATCCGGGCAAATCGCTGGTGTTTCGCGGGGACGGCCAGGGACGGTTCAGCGTGCCGCCGGTGGTGGGGCTCGCCTCGATCGAGAACACCCAACTCACCGATGCCTCCGCCGTGGCGGTGGGGGACGTGGATGGCGATGGCGACCTCGATGCGTTTGTGCCCCAATACCTCTACCCCTACGCCGGCGGCCGCACGCCCACGCCCTACTACGATTCCCGCGATGGATTGCCTGCTTATTTGCTGATCAACGACGGCACGGGAAAATTCAGCGACGGCACACTGGCCGCCGGCCTCGGCCCCAAGCGCCACCGCCGCACCTACAGCGCATCGCTGGTGGATCTTAATGAAGATGGCAAATTGGATTTGGTGGTGGTCAGCGACTTCGCCGGGCTGGACCTTTACCTGAACAATGGCGAAGGCAAATTCACCGACATCACCGCGCGCCTCGGCGAATCGCGCTACTCCTTCGGCATGAGCCATGCCCTCGGCGACTTCAACGGCGATGGCCGGCTGGATGTGTACATGACCGGCATGGGTTCTACCACCGCGCGCCGGCTGGAACACTTGGGATTGGGACGAAAAGGCTTTGAATCCATACAAGCCGCGCGCATGAAAATGGGCTACGGCAACCGTCTGCTGCTGGGTGATGGCAAAGGCGGTTTTCAGCAGACCAAGGGCAACGAGCAGGTGGCCCGAACCGGCTGGGCCTGGGGATGCACCCAGTGGGATTTTGACAACGACGGCGACCGCGACTTATTCATCGCCAATGGCCACATCAGCGGCAAGTCCGCCAAGGACTACTGCAGCACATTTTGGCGGCATGATATTTACACACCCAAAATCCAAAACCCCGGCATCGTCATGCAGGGGCTGTTCCAGGAATGCAAGACACATCTGGGAAAAACTGAATCGTGGAATGGCTTCGAGCACAACGTCCTGTTCCTCAACGGGGGCCGGGGACGACACACCAACATTGCCTTCCTGATGGGGCTGGCTTCCGAGGCCGACAGCCGCTCGGTAGTGGCCGCTGATCTTGATCTCGATGGCCGACCTGATTTGTTGGTGGTGGAGATTGAAAACATCAGCACCTTCCGCGATGGCCACGTCCGCATCCTGCGCAACCAGTTGGAAACAGGGAACAACTGGGTCGGCGTGCGCGTCCAAGGAGCGAATGATGCAATTCCGTTCGGCGCAAAAGTCACCGTGTACCACACCGGCACCAGCCAGTCCCTGCCGCTCATCACCGGCGATTCCTGGAAGGCGCAGCACCCAGCCGCTCTCCATTTCGGGCTGGGCAAAGCCAAATCCATCGAGGCCATCGAGGTGCGCTGGCCCGATGGAAAAACCACCCAGCTGGAAGCACCCGAAATCAACCGTTATCACGTGATAAAAGCCAGCCCGTGAGCAGTGTTATCAAGTATCAATTTTCAATTCTCAATGTAATCAAATCCACATGACCCTTGAAAATCGATCTTTGAAAATTCCACGATGACCCAACCGGAAGCCAGCGAAAAAATTAAAGCCAGTTGCAAAACCATCGCCTTGGAAATGATGGAACTCAACCCTACCATCGCCTCGCTCGAGGACACCGAAACACAGGAAGCACTCTACGAAGCGAGCTACGCGCTCACCAAACAACTGGAGATCATCAAAAAAAAGGTCATCCAACTCGAACGCCGCGATGACTCCACCGATGTGTGATCGGTCGGGACGCGCGCAGCGTGTCCCTACCAGCCCAACACGTGCGCGAAAATTAGCGGTGCAACAATCGTCGCGTCGCTTTCGATGACGAATTTTGGCGTGTCCACTTCCAGCTTGCCCCAGGTGATTTTCTCGTTGGGCACCGCGCCGCTGTAGCTGCCGTAGCTGGTGGTGGAATCACTGATTTGGCAAAAGTAGGCCCATTTGCGCACGCTCTCTCGCTGCACATCCTGTTCCAACATCGGCACCACGCAGATTGGGAAATCGCCAGCAATGCCTCCGCCGATTTGGAAGAAGCCCAGCGGTGATTCCTCCGTCGTCGCCTCGTACCAACGCGCCAGTTCCACCATGTACTCAATGCCGCCACGCACCGCGCGCGGGTCAGCCAAATTCCCCAAAATAATTTCGCTGGCGAACATATTGCCCAGCGTGCTGTCTTCCCAGCCGGGCACGAACATCGGCAAATTCTTTTGCGCCGCGGCCAGCATCCAACTGTCCGCCGGATCGATTTGATAAAACTCCTCCAGTTCGCCGCTCAATAAACTGTCATACAAAAACTCGTGCGGAAATTTGCCTTCACCAGCAGTAGCCGCAGCGTGCCAGCGCGGGCGGATTTTTGCCTCCAACCGCCGCATCGCTTCCTCCTCGGGAATGCACGTGTCGGTCACGCGATTGAGTTTGCGCCCAAGCAGCGCCTGTTCATCCTGCGGGGAAAGATCGCGGTAATGCGGCACGCGCTCATAAAAATCGTGCGCCACGAGGTTGTACAAATCCTCCTCAAGATTCGCGCCCGTGCAGCAAATGCCGTGCACTTTGTCGCGCCGAATCATTTCCGCC
>CAZJRV010000017.1:0-20400 GCA_964548235.1 uncultured Verrucomicrobiota bacterium | reverse complement strand
GCGAAGAGGAACTCGCCTCCACCGCCACTTCCGCCTAACCTCCCCGTCCCTTGGACCGGACGGAAATCACCTATCGCTACGAACGCCTGCGCGCGGTTGCTTCGGGCATTCTGGAAACGGCGGGGACGACGTTTCTGCTGCTCATCGCGGTGCAGTGGTTTCAGTTCGGCGCAACCACGAAAGCATTGATTGCCGCCTCGGGCGCGCTGGGTTTCATTGCGGGGCCGCTGGTGGTTTCGCGCGTGGCGGAACTGGGGTGGACAACCGCACAGGCGGCCTCGCGCGTGTCGCTGGCGGCGGCGGGTTGTTATCTTCTCCTTGCGGGGGTGGAAAATCGCTGGCTGTACGTGGGGGTCATCATCGTGGCCACCACGCTGGCCACGGCGGCCATTCCATTGGTCACGCAGATTTACCAGGAAAATTATCCGGCGCGAAGACGTGGCAAATATTTTTCGCGCACCGCAATGATTCGCACGGCAAGCGCGGCCGGGTTTGGGCTCCTGGCCGGCTGGATCCTGACGGGGAACACTAATGGTCAATCGCTCTCACAGTATCCCCAATGGCTGCTGCTTACATTTGCGGGTGCATTTGTGTTGGCATCGTTTTGTTTCTCGCGGCTGCCGGCCAAGCCCCTCACGGCTTCAGAAGGCACGCATCCATTTCGCTCACTGCGGTTTGTGAAGGAGGACAAGCTCTTCCGGCACATCCTCATTTGCTGGATGCTCTTTGGGCTGGGAAATCTAATGCTGTTTCCGCTCCGCGTGGAATACCTCGCGCATGCGGATGCCTACGACGACTACACACTCAACTTCCATCCCACGCCGGAGAAGATCGCGCTCATCCTCATTTTCATTCCCAACACCGTGAAGCTCATCTTCAGCCCCATCTGGGGCAGCCTGTTTGATCGGATGAACTTTTTTGTGCTGCGCGTGGTGCTTAATTTTTTCTTTGCCGCTTCTCTCACTGTCTTTTTCCATAGCGAGAGCATGACCAGCCTATGCATAGCCGCAGGCCTCTTTGGCGTGGCCAACTCCGGTGGCGAGGTGGCATGGAGCCTGTGGGTCACCAAATTTGCGCCGGCCAAGCACGTGGCCGACTATATGAGCGTGCACGTTTTCTTCAATGGCATCCGGATTCTGCTCGCGCCGTTCCTTGGCTTTTGGCTGATCGGTTTGATTTCCGCCAGCAGCATCGCCCTTTTTGCCGCCGGGCTCATTGTGGCTTCCAGCCTCGCGCTGTTGTCGGATTATCCCTCGGGAGAAAAAGCCCGGCGCGGAGCTGCATTGACCGAGGAAGTCACCGACTAGCCCAGCAGATCCAGCAATTGGCTGCGGGCTTCGGTGATGTTTTTGTAATCAGCCACATCCTCCGGCATGGTGGCGATGGCGCGATGCAAACCGGCTTGGGCATCGGGGAATTTTTTGAGTTCCGCCAGCGACACGTTGACCAAACGAATGCCGAAGAGCAGCGCATGCGTTTGCGGCAGGCGATAGAGCACTTGATCCTCAATGCGAATCCACGCCTCCGCGTCAGTAAACGGCGGCGTGAGGCGCGGGATGTCGCGCGTGGGATGCTGGTTGAGTTCCGGCGAGCGGCTCAGGCCCCAGTTGGAGCGCTCCCATGCTTTGCCTGGCTCGAGGTTGGCGAGGAATTTATCGATGCGCGCGCCAAGGTTTTCATTGAGCGTGGGCACCGGCGAATGGATGGCGTGAACCGGCAGCCCAACCTTTTCCTCCGGCTGCCACGACGAGGGAAAGCAAACCGCGCCGGCACGAAAAATGAACCGCCCATTTTCATCCGGCAACAAAATCAAGAAATCCGGTTCCCAATGCAGCGCCAATTCGCGGCAACCGCCACCGTCCAAACCCTCCCACGCGAGGCATTCAGCAACCGCCTCCTTCGCGGAAGATTCCTCAAACAAACATTGCGCGGTCGCTTCCTGCAAGGCGATGCGCCGACCTTCCATGAGTGTGTCGTTTTCGGGTGTGTCCGCAAAGAAACCCCCGGCATTACCGGGCCGCGCGCCAAAGCGAAATTCAAAATCCTGATCTGGAAACAACCCAAGCCAGCCTGGTTTTTTGTCTGCGCTCATGGCTTCTTGCCGGTGAGTTTTTTCCATCGATCAGCCCAGCGATTCCACCAGACGGGCTTGTGCATAATGCGGAAGATGCTCGCATAATCATCTGACCACAGCGGCAGATCCTCGTTTTCCGTGAAATCTTCCATGTCGTATCCCCAGAGTTCAGGAATATCAAAAAACCTGGAATCACGCCCCAGCAAGACCCAGGTGGAACCGTAAACCCATTCCTCCCCCAAGCCGCCGTTGGGATTGTCCACCACCATCATTTGGAGGTCGAACTCCATTGCCAACCGCCGCACCACTGGTTCCAAGTCCAGATAGCGATTTGAAATATGAACCGCCAACACGCCTTTTGGATCAAGGTGATTCAGGTAAATTTCCATGGATTCACGGGTCAACAAATGCACAGGTATCGAATCGCTGCTAAACGCGTCCAGCGCCAGCACATGAAATCCCTGCCGCTGGTCCTTGCGCAATTCCGCCTCCATCGACAGCCGCGCATCGCCCAGCACCACCTCCACGTCCGCGCCGCGTTCCTTTGCATTTTCCAAATACGTGAACAGGCCCAGCTCCCGCGTGGACAAGTCCACCACCTGCTGGTTGATCTCGTACATCCGATAGCGGTCCCCAGCCTCCGCATAGCCCGCCAGCGTGCCCACGCCCAGCCCCACCACGCCCACGCGCAGGCCGGTTGCATTTGTGTCCAGCGGAAAATACTGCACCGCCAGCCCCACGCCCGTGGGCGGGCCGTAATAGGTGGTCACCCGGCCGCTAGATTCCTCGTCGACATACTGGTAACCGTGTGTGATGCGGCCATTGAGCAGCAGGCGGTATGGGTCATGATCAGATGAATATTCAGTTATTTTAAGAATTCCATAAAATCCACGCTCGCGGTAGACAACCCTCCCATACGACGAACTTTGCGTGTCCTGCATTTGTGCCAACAACCCCGCAGCCAGCGCCACCAGCACCGGCACCCAGCCGCCTGCAGCCCAGCCCCAGTGGATGCGCCAGCCGCGCCAGTCGCGCACGCTGTTCCAGACAAAGGCATTGAGCGCCAACAAAGCAACCGCCGCCCACAAGCCGGGATGGAATTGATTGAGGTAATGGAACTTGCTGTTGAGAGACCAGTCCCCCGCAATCACCAGCGCAACCAGCGTCAGCGCCAGCGCGCCCAAGGCGCCAAAGATGCCCGAGTAAATTTCACGCGGCTCTGTGCGTCGCACGGGTGCCCACCACTGGTGAAAAATCACACGCGTCAGTCCGCAAGCCACTGTAAAAGGTATCACCGTGGCCACCACACACCAGTTTTTCCCCAGGCTGGTGTGCTTGAGTAATGCCCAGCACACCGCTGCCCAACAACCCATCAACACAATTCGCAAATGCCATTTGCTCAGGCTCCAATTCTCGCGCCCCACCACGCAGGCAACGAGAAACAACAGGCCCACCGCCCAAAGCGCGATGTGATATTCCCAATAGCCATTGAAAATCTGCGGTGCCACCACTGCGACGAACAGCCCTCCCAGCGCGCCACCGGCGGAGATGCCCAAAAAATACTGCGTCAACCGCGTCGGCTCCGGCCGCAGGCGGTACAGTTCACCGTGGCACACCATGCAGCTGACGAAAAGCGCGCCGCAGTACAGGAACACCTGCGTGACAATATCCATGTCCACCCCTTCATCCAGCGCCCAAAACACGCCCAGCCACAGGGGCACCAGCAGCGGCACGAAATATTCGCGCACGTACCAGCGTGGGTTATCAAAACAAATTATAAACGTAATTAAATAAAGTGCCAGCGGCAACACCCACAGGAAGGGCACCACCGCAACGTCGAGGCACAGCTTGTTGGTGGTGGCCATCAACAGGGCGGTGCCGCACGCCGGAAGCGCCAGCCACAGTGGCCATCGCATGGCCTTGGCGAGCTTGGATTCCTTGCGGGATTCCTCCATCTCCACTTTGCCCACGTCCTTTGCACGGCACAGCCGCCACGCCAGCCAACCGCACACCGCGCCGTAAAAGAGCATGCCGAATGACCAGCCGTTCACCTGCGCCGTCCGCGTGCTCCATGGTTCCACGAGAAAAGGATAACCCACCAACGCCAGCAATGAGCCGACGTTGGAAAGCGCATACAGACGGTAAGGCGAACGCCCCGGATGCGTACGGGCAAACCACGCCTGCACCAGCGGCCCGGTGGCGGAGAGCACGAGGTAGGGCAGCCCGATGCTGAGGGTGAGCAGCAGAAGTATCTGGAGTGTGGGCGCCTCATTACCGGTGGGCTTGAGGCTGTCGCTGGGCGTGATAGGCAGCGTGATGACCGCCAGCGCCAGCAGCACGCCGTGCACGATCACTTGTTTGCGCAAGGGCAAAAAATGATTGAGACAATGCGCGTAGGCATAACCGCCCAGCAGGAGGCACTGGAAAAAAAGCAGGCATGTCGTCCACACGCCGGGCGTGCCGCCAAACCACGGGAGGATGTACTTGCCAATGAGCGGCTGCACAAGGAAGAGCAGAAACGCGCCCCAGAAAATGGTGACCGCGAAGAGCGGCATTCCCACGGCGGAGGTCTTGGTTTCGGCCTCAGTCATTTGTGGGTTGCAGGATGTTCATCAGTTCGCGCCGGTTGGCCTCGCGATTGTACGCATCGTGAAATTCCACCGGATTAAAATCATCTTTCAATAACAGTCCTTCCTCGTGATTGTATGTCCGTTGTTTGAACCACATCAACCCCATCTGCCCCAGAGCGCCGGGGTCGGGATGTTCCGAGAAGAACCCGGTTTTTTCTGAAAGCCGAATCCACTCCTGCCATTCCCGGTAAATTTCATTGTCGAGTGCCTCCAAGTCCTTGGTCATTTTTTGCCATTTCGCTTTTTGCCTGTCCAGATTTTGGATCTGGCTTTGGATGGTTTGTATTGCTGTCTGAGTGCTCTTAAATTGAGCAGTGATTTTCTTTTTTTGAGCAGCAACATCCTGTATCAAGAATTTTAGTTTGGTGTACGAATAGGGTCGAAACGGAACGGCCCGGGATTCCAACGCAGCCATTCGGTTTTCCGCAGCCGGATTGGGCGGCTTGGGCGGGTGATACGCGGTCAACTCCTTTGCGCGAGTGGCAACAAAGAACACGTTTCCGTGACCGGAAGCATGGACGCGCACCCGGTCATCGTCGAACACGGCACGCAGGGTTTGATCCAGCGACGCGGCGAAAAATTCCCGTTGCAGGTTGGATTCGCCAAAACTGTTGATGACCAGCACGCCCTCGGGAGCAAGATGATCACGAATGGCCGTGAAGGATTCGTGCGTCATCAAGTGGCTTGGCGAGGAATCGCCCAGAAATGCATCCAGCAAAATGGCATCGTATTTCGTTTTCGATTGATTCAAAAACTGTCGACCATCGGAGACGGTCACTTTCACCTTGGCGGAATCGAACCCAAAAAACTGCTCGGCCATCGGCACCACGGCACCGTTGATTTCCGCGACATCCACTTCAACGCCATCGCGCGCCAGTTGCATGGGCACGATGCCCACGCCCATGCCGATGCAGAGCGCCTTCTCGATCTTCGGGCTGTAGGCATGTGCCAACCAGCGCAATGCTCCGGTGAAAAGTGAGCGGCTTTGGCCGGTTGCCGGGTCGTAGGTGTTTTGAATGAGCTGATCGTTCAGGTATCGTCGTTTTGCATCATTGCCTTCACGATGCTCAATCACCAGCAACTCACCATAATTGGAGTTGGCGCGGTAAAGCACTTCCCAAGTGAGACCGTCGTATTTCATTGAGTCAGCAAACTGTCCACGCAACCCGCTATGGCCCAGGCCGGCCACCAACAGAACTGCCAGCACCCCCACTGTTATCGCTCCCTCGCTGCGCTTCCACACCATAAAGTAAACCGCCGCCAACGCAACCAAGACTCCCGCAGTAATGAGCATCGTCACGGAATTGGGCAGATTGGGAATGAGCACATACCCGATCAGAACCGCGCCCGCCACGCTGCCCAGCGTGCTGATGGCCGTTAGCCGGCCCATATTGCCACCCACTTTATCCACCGACTGCGTGAGCACACGCACAAGGAAAGGCCCAGTCATCGCCAGCAACGCCAGCGGCACGAGGAACAAAAAAGCCGAGGCGAAAAGCGAAGCCCACTCGAGCGGCATTTGCATGAGCTGAAAACAAACCGGCCGCACCATCTTCACCGTGCCGGCAAGATAAACCGCGGCGGCAAGGATTGCGTAGAACAACAGGCTCAGGCGCGGCGCGCGATCCACCAGCCAACCTCCGATGAAATATCCGGCCGATAACGCCACTAGGGTCACTGCAATTTGCGCCGTCCACACGAAGTGCGAAGTGCCAAGAAAAGGCGAGAGCATTTTTGCGCCAAGAATTTCCACAATCAAAATTCCCGCGCCGGTTACCGTCGCGGTGAAATACAGGAACCGGCGCAGCCCGGCGGACAATTCCCCCGGTGCAGATTCGGTTGCGGGTTTTGGGCTGGGATTACTCACGGTGCTACAGTGGCCAAGGCAGGCCAAAGACGGGCGCTCATGGCCGCGCCTTTGTGGAAACAGGTAAGGTCAAATTTTTCGTTGGGCGAATGGAGATTGTCATCCGGAAGCGCCAGCCCGAGCAGCAGCGAATCGGCACCGAGCACTTTCTTGAACTCTGTGATGATGGGGATGGAGCCGCCTTCGCGCAGGATGACCGGCTCGTGCCCGAAGGCCTCGCGCAATGCGCCCAGCGCCGCCTGTGCCTGCGGACCGGTGGGCGACACGAGGTAGGGCTCCGCGCCGTGGCCTTCCTCGATTTCCAGACGCACGCCGGGCGGGCAAAGTTTTTTAAGTTGTTTCTTCAGGAGCCGCAAAATTTCACGCGGCTGTTGATCGGGCACAATGCGGCAGGTGATTTTTACGCGTGCCCACGCGGGTACGATGGTTTTGCTGCCCTCACCCTGATAGCCGCTGGTGAGACCGTTGATTTCCAGCGTGGGCCGTGCGCTGCGCTGTTCGATTGCAGTAAATCCCGCCTCGCCAAAGAGGCCATTGACGCCGAGCAATTTCTTGTAGCCCGACTCGCTGTACGGCAGGCGCTTGAATTGCCTGCGTTCGTGGGTGGAAAGTTTTTGCACCTTGTCATAGAACCCCGGCACGGCGATGCGGCCTTTTTTATCGCGCAACGCCGCCAGCATTTGGCTCAGCGCCATCGCGGGGTTTTGCACGCTGCCGCCGTAGATGCCCGAATGCAAATCCGCCTTCGGCCCGCGCACGGTGACCTCCAG
The DNA here is from genome assembly GCA_964548235.1 of uncultured Verrucomicrobiota bacterium. Taxonomy (GTDB): domain Bacteria; phylum Verrucomicrobiota; class Verrucomicrobiia; order Limisphaerales; family UBA1100; genus JACNJL01. Next base: position 13,059 of record CAZJRV010000017.1, on the reverse strand, counting down.
TGCCGCCACGCCGCGCAGGGCGTAGGTGAGCGCGGGATGTTTTTTGGATGGCATCCCGGTATCGGACACCACCACGGCATTGCATTTGAGTTCGCGTTTTTTTTGCCGCAAAAAGGTCACCAAACTTTCACTGCCCACCTCCTCTTCGCCTTCGATGACGAACGTGAGGTCGCACGGCAATTCGGTGCCTGTTTTCAAGAATGCCTCCACCGCCTTCAGGTGCGCGAAGTGCTGGCCCTTGTTGTCCGTGGCGCCGCGCGCATAAACCGCACCATTGCGGATTGTGGGTTCGAAGGGCGGCGAATTCCATTCGTTTAGGGGCTCCGGCGGTTGCACGTCGTAATGGCCGTACACCAAAAAATGCGGCCGGGTCCCCGCCCTCTTCGGCGTGGTTGCGGTGACGATTGGATGAAAATCCGTGGCATGTTTTTTTGCCTTGAGGCCGATGGCACGGCAGTGGTTCACCACCCAATCCGCCGTGGCCCGCACATCCTTGGCGTGTTTGCTTTGGGCGGAAACGCTGGGCAAACGAAGGTAATCGCAAAGTTCCTCTACAAAGCGGGCACGATGGGTGCGAAGATAATTCAAAACCGTTTGCATGCGCGCGGAGTGTAGCAAATGTCGGCGGGCAATCAATCTTCGTCCCCGCCGGGGATGAGCCATCGCAGGATGCCGATCGGGTTTACCAACATATCCTCTTCCTTGTTGAGCAAGGGAATGGGCAGTTTGCGGAATAAACGGCCCGGCGCACCCGTCAATTGCCCTCCCAGCATCAGTGCCAAACCCACATCGTTTTTCTTAAAAGTCACGTTATCCAATGGGCCTGTAATCGAAAGACAGGGCGGGATTTTCACAAATTTTTTCTTGGGTAAAACAATTGCAGTTGGGCTGTATTTGTTTGCTAAATCAGGAGCGAACTCGATGGCTAATTTTTCATTGATGACTGACTTTTCCCAATGATTGGCCAGCTTAAAATTGCCCTGAATATTTGCCCGGACGAGAGGCCCGGCCACGGTAAAATCGTGTGAGATGATTCCGTTTTCAATTAAGATCATCAAGTGCCCTTGACCCAAATGGCTGGCCTCCAATTCCTTGTCCCTCAACGTCAGGGCGATGCTCCCCAATGCACCCGACAACCCATCCATGGGCAATGACAGGCCGGGGATCAAGTCGAAGATGCTGCTCACAGCCGATGGGATGACATTGGGTTTGGGCATCTTCCCGTCGCGGAACAAAGCCCAGCGCGCCTGGGTCGTTGTCAAATAAGCCGGTTCGTCTTCAATGCCGCGCAGCAAAAAACTTTTTTGAAATTCAGGCCCGTTCAATGCATTGGCGGCCACGTGGAACCGGGTGCTGAGTAACCCATAATTATGCTTTCGTTTTATTTCGAAATAATCGTTCAATTGATTCAACGGAAGCTGTTCGCAGGAAAAATTCATCGCATACCGCGTGCGATTGCCTTGGGGGACGTACCAGCCTTCAGCCATGACCGGAGCCCCGAAGAGTTTCATTTCGAGTGGCTTGAAATGCACTTCGCGGCCATCCATCACGATTGTTCCCAGCACATTGGTGGCGGTTAAGCCGAACCAGCGAAGCTCTTTGACATCCAAATCCCAGCGAAAATTTCGGAACACCGTGGGCGGTGACGTGGGCGCAGCCGGAGAGGCAAGTGCCTTTGGATAACGGAATTGGCTAATCGTGGTCTGCATCGCCGTGGCGTCAAGCGATTTGGCCGCAACCATCAGATGCCCCGAAAGGGCACCGCGCCGGGATAGATCCAAACTGCCCGTCACATTGAAACTTGATTGCCGGTTAACTGAGTTGGTGGCCGTGAAAGTCGCGAAGCATTGATTTAGATGGTAAACGTGATTGGTCACACCGCCTTTCAGGTTCAGGATCAATGCACGGGGGAGGGCGCTCTCGGGATCGTCCATCAACCGCACTCGATCCGCCTGAAGAATCGTTTCCACATGGCCACCGCCGGTTTCATTGAGGCGCACGGAGCCCTTGAGCATTTTGACCCGGACGGTGCGAAGAGCGGGGCCACCAAGCAATGTGGACAGGGGCGCCAGCACCAGCTCGTCCAATTCGCGACAGTCCCATTCCAAGTCACCCTGTTGGCGGACGGGATTAAAATCGCCATTCACACTGAAGGTGCCGCTGTGTTTGTTGTTGATGAAAATGAAGCCGCGGGTGCCGTTGGAAACAATGCGCCATTCGCGGGTGCCGGGCACGGGGCGGCGGGCGAGGTCGAGCGTGGCGGTGGCGCTGAGGACTTTGTCGGGCCACTGGGCGGTGGGGTCGGCCATTCGCACGCGGGCGAATTCCACATCCCCTTTCACTTGAAACCCACCCGCCCCATCGCTGGAAACCTCCACCCGGCCCGGATGCTGCAGTATGCCTTGGGTGAGTTTGCGTGGAGCAAGATGTTTGCCCAGCAACGGCTGCATCAGTTGATGGCTGATGAAGCCCTTCTCTTTTTCCGCAGGCGGTTGAAACACCATGCGCCAGCGGTTGCCGGACTGCTGCCGGGCGCTGCAGCGCAGGCGCGCGATAGTCTTGTCGGGCAGCATTACCTTGAGATTGGCATCTCGGACGGTGTTCACGGGCTGGCCCTCCTTGGATTTTGTGCGGGAAAAATCAAGGAACAGCTCGGCATTCATCGGAACATCAGGCCAGTTGAAATCCCGTGCCTCGGCGCGCACTCCGCTGGCATGGACAAGTCCGCGCCAGGAACCCCCGCCCATGCCATCGAAATCCACCCGGGTTTTGCCGGGCCACTTGAGCTTGCCGGCGGTCCACCGGAATGCCGCTTCGTTCAGGGCCAACCACGGCGCGAACAGGCGATGATCCAGCTCGGCCCCCTCCACAATGAAGGCGGCCGCGCCGGTTTGGGGATGCCAGCCGCCGCTGACTTGAAACTCGCCGTCCAGCACGTTGCCACGCGGAAATTCCACGCGCATCCCTTCCAGCGAAACTGGCCAGCGCGCTGCGGGGCTTTCGTCCACGGTTAATTGCCCGCTGGCAGTAGTCGTCACCGGGGCGGCCCATCCGGGCTGGCGCGCATCGGTGAAGGCGGCCGTGCCATTCACCCGGGTTTGCCTTCCGGGAGAATGCTGCACCGAAACCGTGGCGGCCAGCAGGCCGTTGGTGAAACCGGTCAGGCCGGTTTGGGCGGCAAAATGGCGAAGCTGAAAATCCCGCACGGTAACCTGCGAAAAATCCACCACGCCCGACTGCAAGTCCCATTTACCAACCGCTGTGAAGTGCGGGGCAAACTCGCGGCCCTGCCCGGATACACGCGCGCCAAGGGCGTGGATGGTGAGGCGATGGCTTTCGTCGAGACGCACATCGATGTTGGCGCGCGAATGCAGATTGGTCATGCCACGTCCGCCATTGCGAAAGGCGACATCCGCCAAATGCAACTGGCCCTTGGCAGCCTGAAAGTGCGGCGTCCGCAGGCCGATGGATACGGTGCCGTTATAATCGAGCATGCCGCCCAACGTCACGGGGGTCTTGTAAAACCACGGGCGCACCCGGGCCAGGTTGGCCTTTACAATGGCTTGGCCATGCACGATGCGTTCGTGCAAATCGCATTGCACCCCGTCGCCCGTGGCGGCAAGCACTGGCGCATTGGTGCTGCCGAGCCGCAGTGAATATTCGGCAATCGACAACTGACGGAAATCCCGCACTGCACCGGTAGCCCGCAGGCTGGCCGGTAAAACGCGCGGATCGGATTCCGACAGGCGCAATCCGGCGCCCTCCGCTGCCAGCGCAAAACCGATGCTGCGGCCGGCCTCCTGAAAATGAATTTTCACCCCGGCGGACACGCGCCCTTCCACAACCGTTTGCCCCAGCCACGAATGCCAGTCGCTGAGATCCAGGTTTTCCGCAGTGAGGGAAAAAACCGATTCGCCCACAGGCGCATCGCGGGTACTCCAGTCAAACTGCATCGGTTGATCAAGCTGCCCGACCAGCAACGGGCGTCCCTCATGTGTGGCGCGGATTTCCAGTGTGGCCATTCGGGCGGTGCTTTCGGGCAGGTTCGCCTCAAACGCATAGCGCGCGGCGCACTGTTCCAGAGGAGGCGACAGCGTTCCGCTGGTGCTGAGTTGAAACGGCTGCGCGTGCATTGTGCCGCTCACCGCCAGCGTTTTGCCAAAACCCGCCACGCGTACGCGGTTGGTGGAGTGAAGCACGGTGGAATGAAAATCAAACCCAATGGGCCGACCGAGGAAATTCAGGACGCGCTGATCCACCCGATGCAGTGCCACGGTGAGATCCGCCCCGCCTGTGCCGGGCTGCAACGTGCCGCTTGCCTCCAGTTTCCCCAGCGCATTTCCTGCGTGCGTGAATTGCAGGGCGAATTTCCGGAGTTCTTCCGCGGTCGCCTCGCCATCCAGCTCAGCCTCCAGCCCAGCGGCAAATGCAAACTGGCCGGAAGCTGTGGCCACCCGCAGGCTGCCTTTGCTTTCCACCCGTGTGGGCAGCAGGCGGTCATCAAGTTGATGTTTGAACTTCAGTTGAAAATCTCCTGCCAATCCTTGGGAAGACTGCTGGAGCGGTTTCAGCGTGTAGTCCGCACGACCTTGCACTGTGATTTGGCCGGATTGACCGGCGGCGATTTTGCCGGTGGAAAGGGTGAAGCCGTGCAGCTTCGCCGTTTCAGTGGTGCCGCTTTGGTGGTCGCGGCGATATTCCACTTGCGCGTCTTTAATGAAAAGTTTCCCAATCCAAACCGGCTCGCCCTTGCTACCCGACTTGGGGCGTTCGAGCAGAGGTGCGTAGTTGGGATTTCCATTTCGGTCGATATGAAGAAATAAAGTCGGTTCTTCACAAACGATTTCCCCAAACACCATCCGGCCCGCGAGCAAATCGCGCCAGCGATATTTCACCTCCAAACGGGCCGCCTTGAACAGGGGACGTTTGCCGGTGGCATGGAGTGTGATGTTTTGTAGTTGAAGTTGGCTGCCGGGTTTCCACTGGGCGTTTTCAAAATTCACCGTGGCATTGAGCGCATGGTTCACGCGCGGCAGCAGCGCGACGCGCAGGAACCAATTGCTGGTGACAATCGCCCAGCCAAGCAATCCCAACACAACCGCTGTGGCCGTGCCCCACAGCAACCGCCGCCGCCATCGGCCCGGCGTGCGGGGTTTGGATTCCGTCTTTTTTGGAAAACTCTCCATTCTGAATCGCCGGTTGAACCGGAGAAACAGGTTAGCAGAGTGAAGGGGGAAGTTTCAATTTTCATTTTCAATGATCAAATCCCATAGCGTTTTTTGAGATTTGATAATTGGGAATTCCCAAATATTTGAGGCTTTGGGAAGGCAAAACTTCTGCTGAGACGTGGTATGCGGAGCGCGCACCTTCGTCCAAAAAGGCAGCTACGCCACCCTTCGGCTTAGCGGGAGCTTCGCTCCTCCCGTCGGCGCTTCCGGCTTTCAGCAGACGGCCTTTCAGGCCACAGTGCGGCGTGCTGATTTCGATCGCCATTCCTGCTTTCAACGAGGAGAAGCTGCTTGGAAAAACGCTGGCAGCCGTGGAGTCGGCAGGAATCGCGTTCCGGGCGCGTGGCTGGGATTTGGAGGTGGTGGTGTGTGATAATAATTCCACCGACCGTACTGCCGCCATCGCGGAGGCCGGCGGGGCGCGGGTTGTTTTTGAAGGGGAAAACCAAATTTCACGCTCGCGAAATGCAGCGGGGAACGCGTCGGAAGGCGACTGGATTATTTTTCTCGATGCGGATTCCACCCCGTGCATAGGGCTCTTTGACGCCACGGCGGACTTGATGGAGGAAAAGAGCACACTCGGCGGCGGCGCGTTGATCCGGATGGAATCCATGCCCTGGTGGGCAGGCATTGGCTTGAGGATTTGGAATCTGATCAGCCGAGTATTTCGGTGGCCGGCGGGCTCTTATATTTTCTGCCGCGCGGAGGCATTTCGCAAAATGAACGGCTTCAGCCACAAACTGTATGCGGCTGAGGAAATTGAATTCGACCAACGCCTCAAGCGGCTGGCACGCCAAAGACGCCAGCGGGTGCGCATCATCCGCCGCCCACGGCTTCTTTCCTCCAACCGCCGGATGGTGATGTACTCACCCTTCCGGCTGCTGGGCTTCATGCTGCGGTCCACCTTCTCGGCAGGCTTTAATCTCCGTCGACGCGAGACTTGCAACTGGTGGTACGATGGCCAGCGCTAATCTAGCGGCGGGGTCGGCGCAATTGATCCAGGCTGTTTAACCGGCGCGGCTCAACCAGAGGTTGCTCCCCGGGCTCGGTTAAGTCGATCCCAGTCTTGTCGCGCATCACTTTCTCTTTTCTCTTGCGCACTTCATCGAGGCGCACGCTGTATTTGCTGCTGAGAAAACGTTCATTAAACTGCGCCGCATTCAGGCCCGGTTTGCCTTCCAACTCACTCAGGGCTTTGGTGTAGGCCGCCTCGGGCGTCAGCAGCACGGTGGGGCGCATCATCACGATCAGCTCATTGCGCTCATTCACGTCCACCGTTCGCTTGAAGAGGGAGCCCAGCACGGGCAGATCACTCAGCACGGGCACGCTGCTTTCGGTCTCGGTCACCTTGGTCTTGATGAACCCGCCCAGCACCACCATCTCTCCATCACGCACATTTACCTTGGCGTTTGCCGAGCGGTCCGTGGTGATAGGCACGGCGTTGCCGTCAATGATTTGCGAGCCAACGATGTCCTGGATTTGCTGGTTGATTTCCATGGACACCACGCCCTCGTCATTGATGAAGGGCAGCACTTCCAGCGTGATGCCGATCTTCTGCATTTGATATTGCGAGCTGGTGCCGCCGTTGATGTCGCGGATGGACCCGGTGACCACCGGGCGCGTGTCGCCAATGAACAATTCCGCCAGCGCCGCATGCGTGGTCTGAATGCGTGGGCGCGAGAGGATCTCCACGCTGGTGTCGTTGTTGATGGCCTCAAGCGCCACCTCCCAGTTAAGGCCGAATTGGTTCCACCAGTTGAACCCGGTAGTCGCGCCGTTGACGGAGTTGGTGGCAAACGCAGCCGGGCCAAAGGACGAGGCCAGGGCGCTTGCCAAGCCGCCCTGATTATTGGCGCCATTGTCATTGCCAATCCCCTCCTGTTGCTGGCGGACGGACACGCCAAAGGTGGCGTCATCGCCCAGGGCCACGTCCATAATGATGGCCTCAATGAGCACCTGCGGCTGCACGCGATCCAGCTGGGTGATCAGCGTCTTGGCCTGCGCCACTTTCGCGGGGACGCCCACGATAATGACCTCATTGCCGCGCTCCCAGGAGATGATGGAAGTTTCCCCAAGAATCGATGCGCCCGTGCCCGTGAAGGCCGCCCCTTGCACCACCTGCGAAAGGCGCTGCTGCAACGCTCCCCGGGAATTGCTACCCGAGGAACTGCTCCGCGTGCTGGAAGTGGAAGGCTGAAGGGTTGAATCAAACCGGGAACTGCTGGGGCGGCTGCTGGAGGTGCCAGTGCGGCTGGGAGTGCTGCCCGGGCGCGTGTTGGTGGTGCGTTGAGTGGTGGGGTTGGCCGTGTAGGAGCTGATCACCGCCGCAATATCCGCCGAGAGGGCGTACTTGATTTTCACCACGGCAATTTCCGTATCATTGATCTCCTCCACGTCAATGTGCTCCAGCATGTGGAGCATGGCGCGCACGTTGCTGGAAAAATCGCGCAGTATCAGCGTCCCGGTGCTCTCAATGGCCTGCACAGCCTGGGGAGACTTGGCAAAGGCGGTGAGCAGATCCACCGTGTCGGAAGCCTTCACGTGCTTTAGCTTGTGCACATAGTTAATGTACACGTCGCCTTGGGGCAGTTCCTCCGGGCGCAATACGGTGGCCGGCGGCGGCGACTTCACCACCTCGGCGGCGGGGATGGCCTGCACCACCTTGTCATTCACCATCACGATGGCAATGCCGCGCGTGGACATCAGCGTTTCATAAAACGTGATGGCCTCGCGCCGGGTAAAGTCATTCTTGGTGCGGTAGGTAAACGTCACTTTCGGCAGATTCTGCGCGGTGATGACGGTTTTGCCAATGAGCTCGCTGTACTCCTCCAGCAAAGCCTCGATATCAATGCCCTGCATGACCTCCCCCTTGGGCAGTACAATGGGTTCCGGCGCCGGCGGCGCTTGCTGTGCGCGGGCCGGCCCAACGAAGGCCAGCAGCGCGATGAATGCGATTGTTTTTTTCATGATTTCAGTCTTTCGTTTGCTAGGTTGAGTTGCTTGCAAAATGGATGGGGCTATCGTTTCTTTTTCTTCTTTGAGTTTTTCTCGCCAAAGTTGGGCTTGGGATAGCTGGCCACGAATGACATTTGCACGCGCACCTTTCGGTTATCCCCGGAAGGGCTGATCTTGTAGTCGCTCACGCGGATCATAGAGTCTTCCTTGTCGGCCACTGAAAGCAGGAATTCCACCAGATTGACCAGACTGGTCTCAAAGGTGACGCTGCGCTTGTGTTCCTCGAAGGGATTATCCTTGCGGGTGGGCGAGCGCGCGATGGAAATGCTGATGCCCGTGATGCCCGAGCGCTCCGCTTCGTCGCGCAGGGTTTCCAGCACTTTGGCGGCCTGCTCGCTGCCGGTGGCCACGCTCGCCTTGGGGTTCAGCTCGGCCACGCGCTGCTTGAATTCTGTATGGGCAGCCTGAACCATTTTTTCACGCTGCAACTGACCCTCATGGTCGGCCAGTTGACGGCGCAGCGTAAACAAGCCTGGGCCCATCGCCATCCACACCCCATTGCCGACCACCAGCGCGGCCATCAGGAATATGATAACCGCCCGTCGTTCCGCGGGTTTCACATTCAGCATGTTTAGGAGGGAAATCATTTTGGCTTGGAATCCGGCCGCAACATACAAACGATGGTCCATCGCCCGGGCCCATCGGCCCCGGCAGCGCCCTCGCGGGAGTCGGTGGTGGTGACCGATGAGAATAGCTTGCGTTTATTCTGGGTGACCGGATCGACCACCATGATGCCCGCAAGGTTGCTTCGATAGGTGTCCACTTTTCGGCCCTGCCCGGATTTCACACGGCCATTGAGAGTGATGTTGTTGCCTTCGCCCCGCACTTCCACCGAGTTGATGTAGCCCAGCGTCAGCTCCTCCGGCATTTGTTCCGCGACTTCCTTGAGCACCTGCAGGGCGGTCATGCGGCTGTTGCGCTGCAGCACCAAAAGATCCCGCTTGGCAACAAGGATTTTCACCTCCTTCTCCATCGCCTTCATTTTGCCCAACTGCTGGTACTTTTCCTCCTCCATTCGGCTGGATTGGGTGTGCATGACAAAATAACCAGCCAACACCATTACATACAGCAGTAGCGTCCAGACAAAAATGCCGCCCAGCACCCGGTCCACATCGTCACGGTGATAGCGCGCACGGAATTCGGATGGCAGCAGGTTGCCCTGCTCCAGCGGCCGTTGCGCATGCGCGGCACACGCGGCTGCCAGCGCGCTGGCATCGGATGGCGATTGTACCTGCACGGGTTGCCCTGCCCACTCATTGAGGATGGGCAACCATTTCTCGCCGGCCTCCGGGTCAATCACCAGGTGCCAATGGGTGCTGCCGGTGAGCCAGCCTTCCATCTCGCCAGCCCAAGTGGTGGCGGTGAGTTGCTCGGTCAGTTCATTGAGATGTTCAGCGGAGGAAAGGGTGATCTGCGTAATGTTCTGCAGCACGCCTTCATCCCACCACGCAACGGTGCACGCCACGCGTTCCTCGAGGAAGCGCGCAAAAATCCATGCGCCATCGGGCCGCTCGCCGCCCTGGGGCGTGGCAAGCACTTGATGCAGCACCGCGGTTTCCAGACGGTCAGGGAAATAGCCGGCCTGCTCCAGCTCGCCCACGCACGCCTCCACCACCAAACGCTCGGCCAGCATCACCACGATGGTTTGCTGGTCACGATCCGCCCGATGCGACGGGGCCACTTCATAGGACCATACCACTTGGCTCAGGGGCATTGGCGAAATCTTTTCCAGTTGCAGTTCCACCATGCCCGGCAGTTCGTGCGCCTCGCACAACGGCAGTTGCATGACCCGGAAAAACACTTTCTCAGCCGGCAGCCAAGCGTCATTTTGGCAATGTGCGCGCCACATCTGGCTCGCATCACGATCCAGATGCTTGGCTGGAAATTGTTCCCCCAAGTCCGTTTCGCGTACATCCACCAGTTTCATCTGGTTTTTGCCGCCGGCAAACCGCCAGAACCGCTGCTTGCCCGAGGAGCAGTCCACCACGTTGCACGGCGCGGATGCGGTCGCGACCAAGGCAGGCTGCTTTCCCTCCTCGGACTCGGGCTTTGGCTTTGGCTTCGGCTTGTTTTGCTCGTTCGCCATTAGAAATTCTCCTGCGGTTCATCGCCCGCATCCGGCATTTGCGTCACGCGCAACACTTCCTCAATCGAAGTCCTGCCTGCCAGTGCCTGACTCCATCCGTATTCGCGGAGGGAGATCATTCCTTCGGTGCGCGCCTGGGCGGCAATCAACGAGGCCGATGCACGGTTGATGACCAGTTGCTGGATCGCTTCGCTGGCCACCAGCAATTCGTAGATGCCCGTGCGCCCCTGATATCCGCGCTCTCCGCACGCGTCGCAACCAGTGCCATGCCAGAATTTTGCGTGCGAGATTTGTGCGGGCGGAAATTCAACCTTTAACAGATAGTCCTTCGCCACTTTCTGTTCCACCCGGCATTCCGGACACAAGGTGCGAACCAAGCGCTGGGCCATGATCGCCTCGATTGCGTCGGCGACGAGGAAAGGCTCGGTGCCCATGTCGATGAGTCGTGTGTAGGTGCTGGCGGCATCGTTGGTGTGCAGCGTGCTAAAAACCAGGTGGCCGGTGTTGGCGGCTTGGATGGCGATCTCGGCCGTCTCGCCATCGCGAATCTCACCGACCATGATCACGTCCGGATCCTGCCGCAAGAAATGGCGCAGTACGTGGGCAAAGGACCGGCCAATGTCGTTCTTCACCGACACTTGATTGACGCCCTTCATTTCATATTCCACCGGGTCTTCCACCGTCATGATTCGCTTGTCGATGGAGTTGATAGTGTTGAGGAAGGAGTAAAGCGAGGTGGACTTACCGGAACCGGTGGGCCCGGTGACCAGCATGATGCCATGCGGCTTGGTGATGATTTCGCGAATGTCTTTCTCGATGTGCTCGGTCATGCCGAGGCTGTCCATGCCTTTGAGCACGCTGCCGCGGGTGAGCAGCCGGAGCGACACGCTTTCGCCATACACCGTGGGCACGGTGGAGACGCGGATGTCAATCTCCTCGCCCTTGATGCGCACATTGATTCGCCCGTCCTGCGGCATGCGTTTCTCGGCGATGTTCATGCCGCTCATTACCTTGATGCGCGAGATCAGCGCGGCCTGCAGCAGCTTGAGCTGCGGCGGCAGGGGCATCTGATGCAGGATGCCGTCAATGCGGTGGCGGATTTGCAATTCATCCTCGTGTGGCTCGAAGTGGATGTCCGTTGCGCGGCTCTTGTGGGCCAGCCAAATAACCTGATTGACAAACTTGATGATGCTCGCTTCCTGGTCGCCCTCGGCAATTTCCTTTTCATCGCCAAACATCAACTCCAGATCATCGTCCTCCGCCGCCTCTCCCTGCGCCAACTCGTCAATCGTCTCCGCACCCACGCCATAATACTTCTCGTAGCTCTTCTCGATTTCTTCGGAGGAGGCCAGCACGAACCGCACCGGCCCCTTGGCGGCAAAGCGCACTGCGTTTAACAAGTCCGTGTTAAACGGGTCGGACACGGCCACCATCAGCACGCCTTCTTCCACGCTGATGGGCACCATGCGGTGTTGCAGGGCAATCTTGGAGGAAATGCGACGGCGCGCTTCGGCCGTGAGTTTCACATCGGCCAAATCCACGCGCTGCCAATCGTAAGCCTCGGCCACGCGGGAGAGAAAATCGTCTTCTGTCTTGCCGCTGCGTTTGCAAAGAAATTCCGGCAAGGTGCCCACCTCCCCGTCATCGGCTCGCTCAGCACGCCAGTCTGACTGCCATTGGTCAAACTGATCCGACTTCGCCAATTGTGCGGCGACACAAAAATCCCTGAATGAAGTATATGCCATCCTTACACCCCGCCTGATTTCAGGCGCCCATCACCCATTAATGCCAATAAAATTGGCTGCCACAAGATATTGTGGCCCGGTGAAAAACTACCACATTTGGTGGTGTCGGCAAGCCTAAAACGGCGGCACTTATTCCCACGCATCACGCTGAAATCAGCGAAAACAGGGGGGTTTTTGCCCTGTCTGCGATGGAGTCATTGCACTTTGGAGACGCCGTTTTTTGGGGAACGTTACCGTGGATAACTTCGGAATAAAGTCTGCGCGAATCGAAATTACGCGACGCGCAATTCCATCACGAGATCCTTGCTTTCGACCGATTCGCCGATGCCGATGTGGATGGCATCCACCACGCCGTCAGCTGCCGCGTAAACCGTCGTCTGCATTTTCATCGCCTCCATCGTCAGCAGCTTGTCGCCCTTGGCCACTTTCGCGCCCACGCCCACGGCGACCTCGGTGATGATGCCCGGAATAGGCGCGCCCACGTGAAACTCGTTGCTGGGGTCGGCTTTGGCAATGGCCTTCTCCTGAACGTTGAGCGAGGCATCAGCGATCTCCACCTCGCGCGGGTAGCCGTTCAGTTCAAAGGTTAAAGTCCGCAACCCATCCTCGTCCGGCGCACTGATGTTGATGAGCTTGATGTAAAGCGTCTTGCCCACCTCGATTTCCACGGCGATTTCCTCGCCGGGCTGCAAGCCGTAAAAATACGTCGAACTCGGCAGCACGGACACGTCGCCGTACTCGCGCCGGAACTTGTTGTAGTCGCGGAACACTTCCGGATACATCAGGAAACTCAGCAGCGCATCGTCGCTGGCTTTGCGGTGGATTTCGCCCTCCAATTTTTTCCGCGTGCGCTCAAGGTTGAGCGGCTTGAGGTCCGCGCCGGGCCGCCCCTTGATCGGCTTTTGTTTGCCGAGCACCACTTGCTGCACCTTGCGCGGCCAGCCGCCGACGGGTTTGCCGAGGCGACCTTTCATCATGTCGATGA